>NZ_RZQP01000200.1:0-11805 GCF_003998165.1 Mesorhizobium sp. M7A.F.Ca.US.007.01.2.1
CTTTCATTCAGCGACGTATGCCGAAGATAGCCCGTGAAGCCGATGTCGGCCCGTCCAAGGTGACGCCGCTGCCGGCGCGTGCCGCCGCCAATACAGCCGTCCCGCACGATCATCGCATTGCGCGCAACCCCGGCATGAAGCTCGACCTTGGCTTCATGGAATCGGTGCGCAGCGTCAATCGCTCGGCGCTGGAACGGCGCGTCGCCAGCCTGACCAAGCGGCGCTCGATCAAGGCCGACAACCAGGCCGCCTGGCTGCTGCGCGCCGTCGCCTGCATGGATTTGACGACGCTGAATTCCAACGACACCGAGGAGCGCGTGCGCCGGCTCTGCGCCAAGGCGATCAACCCGTTCCGCCGCGACATTGTCGAGGGCCTCGGCATATCAGGTGAAATCATCCGCCCGGCCGCCGTCTGCGTCTACCACCCCTTCGTTGCCACCGCCGTCGATGCGGTGCGCGGCACTGGCATCCATGTCGCCGCCGTCTCCACCGCCTTTCCGCATGGCCTGGCGCCGCTGTCGACCCGTCTGCAGGAGATCGAGGCCTCGGTCCGTGACGGCGCCGACGAGATCGACGTCGTCATCCCGCGCGGCCTGGTGTTCGGCGCCAAGTGGCGGGAGCTTTACAATGAGATCGTCTCGATGCGCGCCGCCTGCGGTGATGCGCATCTGAAGGTCATCCTCGGCACCGGCGACCTCGCCACGCTGCGCAATGTCATGCTGGCCTCGATGGTGGCGATGATGGCGGGCGCCGATTTCATCAAGACCTCGACCGGCAAGGAAAGCGTCAACGCGACGCTGCCCGTCGGCCTCGCCATGGTGCGTGCCATCAGGGCCTATTTCGAGGAAACCGGCTATCTCATCGGCTTCAAGCCGGCCGGCGGCATTTCCACGGCCAAGGCCTCGCTCGACTGGCTGGTGCTGATGAAGGAAGAGCTCGGCCGGCCATGGCTGGAGCCGGACCTGTTCCGCTTCGGCGCGTCGAGCCTCTTGACCGACATCGAGCGCCAGCTCGAGCATCATCTGACCGGACATTATTCGGCCAATCATCGCCACGCGATGGCGTAAGCCTTTACCCCCACCCCGATCGGCTTTTGCCGATCGACCCTCCCAGGCGGGAGGGTGAAGGAGGCACCTGATGAACATTCTCGATCGCTATCACGCCATGGAATACGGCCCGGCACCGGAGGCCCGCAACGAGGCCGACGCCTGGCTTGCCGCGCGCGATTTCGGCAAGGCGCTGTTCATCGGCGGCGACTGGAAAGCCGCTGCCGGCGGCAAGACCTTCGAGACCAGCGAGCCGTCTTCCGGCAAGCTGCTGGCCGAGGTCTCGGACGCCAATGCCGCCGATATCGACGCGGCGGTTGCGGCCGCCGCCAAGGCGCTGCCGAAGTGGTCGGCAGCCTCAGGCTATCAGCGTGCCAAAGTACTCTATGCCATCGGCCGCGCCATGCAGCGGCATCAGCGCCTGTTCGCGGTGCTTGAGACTATCGACAACGGCAAGCCGATCCGCGAAAGCCGCGATATCGACGTGCCGCTGGCGATCCGCCATTTCATCCACCATGCCGGCTGGGCGCAGGCGCTGGACAGGGATTTCCCCGGCCATAGGGGTGTCGGCGTCGTCGGCCAGATCATCCCGTGGAACTTTCCGTTGCTGATGCTGGCCTGGAAGATCGCGCCGGCGCTCGCCGCCGGCTGCACCGTGGTGCTGAAGCCGGCCGAGTTCACGCCGCTGACCGCCATCCTGTTCGCCGAGATTTGCGAGCGTGCCGGCGTGCCGAAGGGCGTCGTCAACATCGTCCAGGGCGGCCCTGAGGCCGGCGTCGCCATCGTCAACCATCCCGGCGTCCAGAAGATCGCCTTTACCGGCTCTTCCGAGGTCGGCAAGATCATCCGCAAGGCCACCGCCGGCTCGGGCAAGAAACTGTCGCTGGAGCTCGGCGGCAAATCGGCTTTCATCGTCTTCGAGGATGCCGATCTCGACAGCGCCGTCGAAGGCCTGGTCGACGGCATCTGGTTCAACCAGGGCCAGGTCTGCTGCGCCGGTTCGCGGCTCCTGGTGCAGGAAGGCATAGCCGACGCCCTGATCGCCAAGGTCAAGACGCGGATGAGCCGGCTGCGCGTCGGCAGCCCGCTCGACAAGAACACCGATATCGGCCCGCTGGTCGATCTGACCCAGCTCGAGCGCGTCAAGGGCCTGGTTGCCGAAGGCGCCAGACAGGGCGCTGTTTGCTGGCAGCCGGATGCCGGGCTGCCGTCCTCCGGCTACTACCATCTGCCGACGCTCGCCACAGGTGTTTCGCCGGCTAACATATTGGCGCAAGAAGAGGTGTTCGGCCCTGTTCTGGCGACCATGACCTTCCGCAACACCGAGGAAGCGATCGAGCTCGCCAACAACACGCGCTATGGCCTCGCCGCCTCGGTGTGGAGCGAGAACGTCAACCTTGCCCTGCACGTCGCGCCGC
The DNA here is from genome assembly GCF_003998165.1 of Mesorhizobium sp. M7A.F.Ca.US.007.01.2.1. Classification (NCBI taxonomy): domain Bacteria; kingdom Pseudomonadati; phylum Pseudomonadota; class Alphaproteobacteria; order Hyphomicrobiales; family Phyllobacteriaceae; genus Mesorhizobium; species Mesorhizobium sp. M7A.F.Ca.US.007.01.2.1. Next base: position 2,465 of record NZ_RZQP01000200.1, read on the forward strand.
AATTGAAGGCCGGCGTGGTCTGGGTCAACGGCACCAACATGTTCGACGCCGCCTGTGGCTTCGGCGGCTACCGCGAGAGTGGTTTCGGTCGTGAGGGCGGGCGCGAGGGTATGTTCGAATATCTCACGGCAAAATTGCCGCTCGGCCCGGTCATCAAGCCGGCGACGATGTCGGCGCAACCGGTCGAGCAGGCCGACGGCGCGGCAATCGACCGTACGGCAAAGCTGTTCATCGGCGGCAAGCAGGTACGGCCGGACGGCAATTATTCGCTCGCCATCGCCACCGCCAAAGGCAAGCTTGCCGGCGAAGTTGGGCTCGGTAGCCGCAAGGATATCCGCGATGCCGTCTCCGCCGCCCGCAGTGCCAAGGCCTGGCCGGAGGCGACCGCCTATAACAGGTCCCAGGTGCTCTATTATCTGGCCGAGAACCTTTCCGGCCGCGCCGGCGAGTTCGCCGCCCGTCTCACCGAATTGACCGGCGCCACGCCCAAGGCCGCGCGGGAAGAGGTAGAACAATCCATCGAGCGGCTGTTCCTCTATGCCGGTCTGGCCGACAAATTCGAGGGCCGCGTGCACCAACCGCCCGCGCGTGCCGTGACATTGGCGCTGCACGAGCCGGTCGGCGTCGTCGGCATCGTCGCGCCGGATGCCTCGCCGCTGCTCGGCCTGATCTCGCTGATTGCACCCGCACTTGCGATGGGCAACACCGTGGTCGCAGTGCCGTCGGAGCGCTACCCGCTGCTGGCGACCGATCTTTACCAGGTCATCGAATATTCCGACATTCCCTCAGGCGCCATCAACATCGTCACCGGTCGCAGCGCCGAACTCGCCGGCGTGCTGGCCAAGCATGACGATGTCGACGGGCTTTGGGTGTTCGCCGATGCCGAGACCTGCGCCAAGGCGGAAGCCGAGTCCATCGGCAACCTCAAGCGCGTCTGGAGCGGCAATGGCCGCGGCATCGACTGGGCATCCGACCAAGCCGCCGGCGACGCCTTCCTACGCCGCGCCGTCGAGGTCAAGAATGTCTGGGTGCCTTACGGCGATTGATGGCCTGCCGGTACTGTTCAGATCGTGTTCGGGCTTGACGCCCGGACAGATGTTCTTTAACGAGAAAAAACATCTTTATCAGTGAACGGTCAACGGCGCAGGCTGCACGATCACGCGTGACTGGCACATGACGCCTTGGCCAGCCGCAGGTAGACCCGGACTATCCCAGCGGACGAGGAGAACAGCATGGCGGATCTGGCAGGCAAGGTCGTTGTCGTCACGGCAGCGGCGCAAGGGATCGGCAAGGCGAGCGCACTGGCCTTCGCAAAAGCCGGCGCCATCGTCTACGCCACCGACATCAACGAGACGCTGCTGGCGGAACTCGCCAAGACGCCAGGGATCAAGACCCGCAAGCTGGACGTGCTCAACGACGAAGCCGTCAACGCCGCCTTTGCCGAGATCGGTGTCGTCGACGTGCTGTTCAATTGCGCCGGTTTCGTCCATTCGGGCTCGATCCTGGAGATGAAGGACGGCGACCTCGATTTCGCGCTGAACCTCAATGTCCGCGCCATGATCCGCACCAGCCGGGCCGTGCTGCCCGGCATGCTGGAACGCGGCGACGGATCGATCATCAACATGGCCTCGCTGGCCAGTTCCACCAAGGGCGTGCCCAACCGCTTCGTCTATGGCCTGACCAAGGCCGCGGTCATCGGCCTGACCAAGGCGATAGCCGCCGACTATGTCGGCAAGGGCATACGCTGCAACGCCATCTGCCCCGGCACGGTCGAGAGCCCGTCGCTGCAGGACCGCATGCACGCGCAAGGCGACTATGATGCCGCCCGCGCCGCCTTCATCGCCCGCCAGCCGATGGGCCGGCTCGGCACGCCGGAGGAAATCGCCGATCTGGCCGTCTACCTGGCCGGCGCCACGTACACGTCCGGGCAGGCCTACAATATCGACGGCGGCTGGTCGATCTGACTGCGGAAATCTTGCGTGGGCCGGACGATCTGGCCCGTTGCCGGCGTTCAACAGGGGATCGAACAGTCTGAAAATCCCGCGCGCCGGCTATCTTGTATGGCGATCGCGCTTGTCCGTAGTCAGGTCGGTGAGTACGGTCCGCCGGTTCCTTGAAGGAGCAATCGCCTTGGCGGAAAGTTTGCAAAAGGCCGCGAGGCCGCAATCAGGAGAAGGATTTAGATGAAACTGCTGCGCTATGGCGAGGTGGGAAGCGAACGTCCCGGCCTGCTCGATGCGGATGGAACGATCCGTGATCTCTCCGCTCACGTCACCGATATCGGCGGCAAGGCACTCGATCCGGCATCGCTGGCAGCACTCGCCAAGCTAGATCCGAAGTCGCTGCCGGCGGTTTCCGGCAGCCCGCGCCTCGGCGCCTGCGTTGCCGGCACGGGCAAGTTCATCTGCATCGGCCTGAACTATTCCGACCACGCCGCCGAGACCGGCGCCACCGTGCCGCCGGAGCCGATCATCTTCATGAAGGCAAGCTCGGCCATTGTCGGGCCGGATGACGACGTGCTGATCCCCCGCGGCTCGGAGAAGACCGACTGGGAAGTCGAGCTGGCCGTGGTCATCGGCAAAACCGCCAAATATGTCAGCGAGGCCGATGCGCTCGACTATGTTGCCGGCTATAGCGTTGCCCACGACGTCTCCGAACGCGCCTTCCAGGCCGAGCGCCAGGGCCAGTGGACCAAGGGCAAGAGCTGCGACACCTTCGGCCCGACCGGCCCATGGCTGGTGACCAAAGACGAAGTGGCCGACCCGCAGAACCTCAAAATGTGGCTGACCGTCAACGGCAAGACGATGCAGAACGGCTCGACCAAGACCATGGTCTATGGCGTCAAGTATCTGGTTTCCTATCTCAGCCAGTTCATGTCGCTGCACCCCGGCGACATCATCTCCACCGGCACGCCGCCCGGCGTCGGGCTGGGCATGAAGCCGCCGGTGTTCTTGAAGGCCGGCGATGTGGTTGAACTGGGCATTGAAGGCCTGGGGCAGCAGAAGCAGACGTTCAAGGCGGACGTTTAGGCAGTACATTTCGGGGTCGGCGCTGCCCCCTCATCCGGCCGCTTCGCGGCCACCTTCTCCCCGCTGGGGAGAAGAGACTGGCGTCGGCGCTGACAATCTCCTCTCCCCTCGGGGAGAGGTCAGCCGAGCGAAGCGGAGGCTGGGTGAGGGGGCTGCGCCGGCGTATCTACTTCAGCACCTTCCCATCCGCACCAAACCGATACGTCTTCGCCGGATCCGGCGTCGCATACAGCGTGGCACCCGGCTCGGCATCGTAAACACCAAAAATCCGCACGGTGATCAGCCCGGCCTTCTCGCAGTCGAGATAGAGGTTGGTGTCGGCGCCGAGATGCTCGGCGTGCACCACCGTTCCCTTCCAGGAGCCGGATTTCGGATCGACGGTCAGATGTTCCGGCCGCACGCCGATGGTCCTGGCGGTTTCGCCGAGACGGGCGCCGTCGACGAAATTCATCTTCGGTGAGCCGATGAAGCCGGCGACGAACTCATTTGCCGGCGAATTGTAGAGCTCCATCGGGCCACCGATCTGCTCGATTTTCCCTGCGTTGAGCACCACGATCTTGTCGGCCAGGGTCATCGCCTCGACCTGGTCGTGGGTGACGTAGATCATCGTCGCCTTCAGCCGGCGGTGCAATTGCGCGATCTCGAGCCGCGTGTTGACACGCAGCGCGGCATCGAGGTTCGACAGCGGCTCGTCGAACAGAAACAGCTTCGGCTCGCGCACCACGGCGCGGCCGATGGCGACGCGCTGACGCTGGCCGCCGGAGAGTTCGGCCGGCCGCCTTTCGAGATAGGGCTCCAGCGACAGCATCGACGAGGCGATGCCGATGCGGCGCTCGATCTCCGGGGTCGGCGTGCCGGCCTGCTTGAGGCCGAGGCCCATATTGTTCTTCACCGTCAGATGCGGATAGAGCGCATAGGTCTGGAACACCATGGCGATGCCGCGCTTGGCCGGCGGCGTGGCCGAAACGTCCGCGCCATCGATGACGACGCGGCCCGAGGTCGAATCCTCCAGTCCGGCGATGACCCTGAGCAGGGTCGACTTGCCGCAGCCGGACGGCCCGACGAAAACGACGAACTCGCCGTCGTTCACTTCGAGGTTGATGCCCTTCAGCACCTCGACCGGCCCAAAGGCCTTCTTCACGTTCTCGATGTTCAGCGAGCCCACGGCTTCGTCCCTGTTCTAGAGTTTGACGGCGGCGCCACTGCGCACGCTCTCGTCGGCGGCAAGGCAGACGGCGAGCGATTTGACCGCGTCGTCCATATGTTTGGTGAGATCGAGATCCTCGCGGATTGCCTTCAGCACGAAGGCCTGTTCGAGGTCGCAGAGGTCCTGATGGCCGGGTTCGCCCTCCATCGACAACATCTCGTCTGGCTTGGCGAACTTGCCGTCCGCGCCGGTCGCCGCATTGTGCAGGCGGATGGTCGAGGTCTTGGTGTGGGTGTCGATGTCATCGGACTTCACACCTTCCTTCATGACGATCGACACGCAGCCATTGGGCGAGATGACGTCCTTCACGAAGAAGGCGGTTTCCGAAATCATCGGCCCCCAGCCGGCCTCATACCAGCCGACCGAACCGTCATCGAACAGCACCTGCAAGTGGCCGTAATTGTACATCGAGGGCGCGACCTCGTCGGTCAGCCGCACGCCCATGCCGCGCACTTCCACGGGCTTCGCATCGGTGATCTGCAGCATGACGTCGAGATAGTGCACGCCGCAATCGACGATCGGCGAGGTCGTCTGCATCAACTGCTTGTGCGTCTCCCAGGTATGGCCCGAGGATTGCTGGTTGAGGTTCATGCGGAAGACGTAGGGGCCGCCGAGCTTGCGCGCTTCGGCGATGAGCCTGATCCAGGACGGGTGATGGCGCAGGATGTAGCCGATCACCAGCTTCCTGCCGTTGGCCTTGGCCGCCGCGACGACGCGCCTGGCATCGGCCACCGTCGTTGCCAGCGGCTTTTCGACGAAGACGTGGCAACCGGCCTCGAACGCCTTCACCGCATAGTCGGCATGGCTGTCGGAATAGGTGGCGATGCAGGCGACATCGGGCTTTTCGTCACGCAATGCCTCGTCGAAGGAGCGCCTGATGCCGTAACCCGACAGCCCGTCCGGCAGCGGCACGTCGGAGCGATTGATCAGCGCCGCGATCTGGAAACCTGGATTGGTATGGTAGGCCAGCGCATGGCTGCGGCCCATATTGCCGAGGCCGGCGACGACGACACGCAGGGGTTGGGCCATTTCAATTCGCCTTTTCTTGACTGCGGGCTGCGAGAGCCACCATCACCTGTGGCTCACATTCATCTGCGACCCGCAGGGCTGCTTCTTCGCTGTCACACCGGGACAAAAGTCGAAAGCCATAGGCATCAACTCCGTCCTTGATCAGTGAAAGCCTCTGATCATCAGGCAAGGGATGCTCAAGGTTGAGCGCCTGCTCGAACGCTTTCGACTGCTCGTCTTCCATCTGGGAATTGACGCGCCAACGAATGTGACAATTGTATTCCTTCGGCCGGCGCTCCGGCCCAAGCCGTGCAAACCAGACAGCAGCGTTGATATAGAATTGCGGACCCCAGGAAGACTTCTGAAGGTTCAGCACACAGATCGTCTCCGGCCACTCTCGGTAGAAATTTTTGGCGCGAACGCCCCGGAATCCATAGTGGCTCGCTGTCTCGACGAGGGCCTGTACGATAGCTTCTTCCCCGCCGCTCACTTCACCGCTCCGGAAGTAATGCCGCGGATCAACTGCCGCGAGAAGATGACGTAGAGGATCAGCACCGGCATGATCGCCAGCGACAGCGCCGCCAGGATAGCGTTCCAGTTGGTGACGAACTGGCCGAGGAAGAGCTGCGCGCCGAGCGTCACCGTCTTGGTTTCTTCCGACGGCGCCAGGATCAGCGGGAACCACAGGTCATTCCAGATCGGGATCATGGTGAAGACGGCGACGGTTGCCATCGAGGGCCTGACCAGCGGCAGCACCAGGCGGAAGAAGATGGTGTATTCCGACAGGCCGTCGATGCGGCCGGCATTCTTTAGATCGTCGGACACCTGCTTCATGAACTCCGACAGGATGAACACGGCAAGCGGCAGGCCTTGCGCGGTGTAGACCAGGATCAGCGCCGTCAGCGTGTTGACCAGCCCGCTCGCCACCATCAATTGCAGGATGGCGACGGTGCCCAGCCGGATCGGGATCATGATGCCGAGCGCCAGATAGAGGCCCATCAGCGAGTTGCCGCGGAAGCGGTATTCCGACAGCGCGAACGCCGCCATGGCGCCGAACAGGAGCACGAGGAACAGGGAGGCGACGGTGACGACGAGGCTGTTCTGGAAATAGTGGATGAAGTCGCCCTGGCCGATGACGGTGGTGTAGCCGATCAGGTCGAAGGTTTTGGGCGTCGGCGGCGTCAGCGGCGCGCCGAAGATGCCGGCGCGGGACTTGAACGAGTTCATGATCACCAGGATCACCGGAAACAGCGCGATCACCGTGTAGGTCAACAGGATCGCATGGGCGCCGATGGTGCGGGGTACGGAACGGGTGGCGGTGCTCATCTCTCGGCCCCTCAGAACTGGTAGCGACGCAGGCGCGTCTGGACGAGAAAGAGATAGACGCAGACGCCGCCGAGGATGATCAGGAACATCATCGTGGCGATCGCCGCGCCCATATTGGGGTCGCCGACCTGCAGCTGGAAGCCGAAGAAGGCGCGGTAGAGGAAAGTGCCGAGAATATCGGTCGAATAGTTCGGCCCGGCGAGCGCGCCTTGCGCGGTGTAGATCAGGTCGAAGGCGTTGAAATTGCCGACGAAGGTGAGGATCGAGATGATGCCGATCGACGGCAGGATCAGCGGCAGCTTGATCTTCCAGAACTGCGCCAGGCCGGTGATGCCATCGCATTCGGCGGCCTCGATCACCTCTTCGGGGATCGACAGCAGGGCGGCGTAGATCAGCATCATCGGGATGCCGACGAACTGCCACACCGAAATCAGGCTGAGTGCGGTGAGCGCATATTGTTCCTTGCCGAGCCATGGCGTGAACAGGCTTTTCAGGCCGACGAGATCCATCAGATGCGGCGCTACGCCCCACAACGGGGACAGGATCAGCTTCCAGGCGAAACCGACGATGACGAAGGACAGGATGGTCGGCACGAAGATCGCCGTGCGGTAGAAGGCCGCGAACCTCAGTCTCGGGCTGGACAGAAGCGCGGCCAGCATGACGCCGATCGGGTTCTGCACCAGCATGTGGATGATAAAGAACCAGGTGTTGTTCCTCAGCGCGTTCCAGAAACCCACCGACCAGTTGGGATCGCCGAACAGCATGCGGAAGTTTTCCAGCCCGACGAAGACCTGGTGCTGCTCGATGTTGCGGAACAGCGAGAGCTGCAGCGTGCCGGCGAGCGGCAGGATCATGATTGCCGTGTAGACAAGCACCGCCGGCGCCAGGAAGACGCCTATATGCCAGCGGAACGGTCTTTTCGGTCTGATATCTGCGGCCATGAGTTCGGTCCCCGCCGTCTCTCGGTTCCAAAGGGTATCGATCTAGATGATGCCTCGATGCACGGCCCGACCATTCCTGCCGATGCGGCAGGAACAAAGGCCTGCGACTGATCAGCTAGCCTTCCCCGAAGAGAGGGTAAGGCCGGGAGGCGGTGCCGACAATCGCAATCTGAATAGGCGCACTTTGAATGAGGTAGTCCGGAACCGGCCAGGCGTGCGCCGGCCGGTTCCATTACCTGAGCTCTTACTTGGCCGGATGGTACCAGCTGTCGAGGCCGGTCTGCAGCTTCTTGGCCGCCGCTTCCGGCGTATCGGTGCCGTTGATGACGTTGGCCGATTCAACCCAGGTCTCGTTCTCGAGGTTCGGCGTGCCGCGCGACAGGATCTGGTAGGTCGAGCGGATCGTCGACTTGCACTTGCCGCGCCAGGAGACGAATTCCTGCGCCAGCGGGTCTTCCATCTTCACCGGCGAGGAGTTCAGGCTGAAGAAGCCCGGCAGTGCGTTGGCGTAGATGGTGGCGAAATCCGGCGAGGCGACCCAGGACAGGAAGGTCTTGGCCGCATCGGCGTTCTTCGAAGCCGCATTCAGGCCCATGCCGATATCGGTATGGTCGGAGATGTAGCAGGTGTCGCCGGCCTTCTCGACCGGCGGCGGGAAGGCGCCCATCTTGAACTGCGCCTGGGTGTTGAACAGGCCGATCTCCCACGAGCCGGCCGGGTAGATGGCGGCGCGGCCGAGCGTGAACAGGTTCTGGCTGTCCGGATAGGTCTGCGCCTCGAAGCCATCGCCGAGATAAGGCTTCCACTTGGCCAGTTCCTCATACGGCGCGACCCAGTCCTTGTCGGTCAGCTTCTGATCGCCCTTGATCAGCGCCGCGCGGCCGTCCTCGCCCTTCCAGTAGTTGGGGCCGATGTTCTGGTAGCCCATGGTCGCGGCTTCCCAGAGATCCTTGGTGCCCATCGCCATCGGGATGTAGGTGCCGTCGGCCTTGATCTTGTCGAGCGCGGCGAAGAACTCGTCGCGGGTCTCCGGCACCTTGATGCCGAGCTTGTCAAAGGCGTCCTTGTTGTAGATGAAGCCGTGGATGACCGAAGCCATCGGCACGCAGAAGCTCGCCTTGCCGTCGTCGGTCTGCCAGGCGGACTTGGCCACCGGCGAAAAGTTCTCCATGCCGGGCAGCGCCGAGAGATCGGCAAGGTTGCCCTTCTTGAACAGCTCAAGCGACTTGTCGAACGGGCGGCAGGTGATCAGGTCGCCCGCCGAGCCGGCGGCGAGCTTGGCGCCGAGCGCGGCGTCATATTCGGTCGGAGCCGACGGTGCGAACACGACCTTGATGCCCGGGTTCTTGGCTTCGAAAGCCGGGATCAGCTTGTCCTTCCAGATGGCAAGGTCGTCGCCGCGCCAGCTTTCGATGTTGAGCGTTACGTCGTCGGCGTGAGCCAACCCGGCCGAGCCGAGAATGCTGGTGCCCAAAAGCAGTGCCGTCAGTAGTTTCGTTGTCATGCTCAGTCTCCCTGTTGACCTTTTTCAGGTTCGGTTTTGATGAGAACAGAGGCTTTTGAGCCCTTGCTCCCCTCTATAGCGGAAAGGGCCGGCCGCAACTTCTGGCCGGCCTCTTCCAGTATCTTCTGCGCCGCGTCAGTGCTGTCGGCGCCGGCGGCGAGCAGAATGGCGGTCTTGACCGCGCCGCCGCTCTTTTCGAGCAGGCGGGCCGCTTCGTCCGTGCCGCGGCCGCTGACGGCGGCGACGATACGCGCCGCGCGGTCGCGCAGCTTGATGTTGTCGGCCATGAGATTGACCATGTAGCCGTCATGCACATGGCCGAGATG
>NZ_RZQP01000201.1:0-11805 GCF_003998165.1 Mesorhizobium sp. M7A.F.Ca.US.007.01.2.1
GATCCAGTTTTTCGGCGAACAGCTCGTCATAATCCTCGAGGTTGAAACCGAACAGCGGGAAGGATTCGATGAACGAGCCGCGCCCGGCCATGATCTCGGCGCGGCCGCCCGACAGAAGATCGAGCGTGGCAAATTGCTGGAAAACGCGCACCGGGTCATCGGAAGACAGAACGGTGACCGCGCTGGTCAGCTTGATGCGCTTCGAACGCTCGGCCGCCGCGGCCAGGGCCACGACCGGTGCGGAGGCGGCATAGTCGGGCCGGTGATGCTCGCCGAGGCCGAAGACGTCGAGGCCGACCTGGTCGGCCAGCTCGATCTCCTCGATCAGGTTGCGCAGCCGCTCATGCGGGCCGATGGCACCGGGGCCCGGCTGCGGGCTGACGTCGGCGAATGTGTAGAGACCGAGTTCCATTTGATGTCATCCTGGTGTTGGGTTTTCGGGTTAGACGTAGCGACGCCTCAGCCGCGCCGCCAGTGGGGCGGACGGTGAACAGTGCATGTCGGTTTCGGCTCTATCTCTTCGTCGCCATTCCGGACGGAAAACCGCTTCACACTTTTCCTGGAATTGCTCCAAAGGCGTCTCCCGAGTGCAACAGCCGACAATTTCATGGCTGCCATGCCGTTTTGGCGCTTGAACTCTCGGTTTTCGCGCGTATGTAAGCGTCGCGAATTGACTTCAGGGAAGTGGACTTGGCTATCTACAGGGAAAAAGACGTTTTCGAGCGGCGCAATGCCGCAAACGAGGCAAAGAAGGCGCTCCTCGAGCGCTTCAAGGCAAAGCCGGCGGCGGATGATCCCGCAGTGCTGGCGCGGCAGGCTGAACGCAAGGCTATCCTTGCGGCCCGCGAAATCCGCGAGGCCGAAAAGGCCCGGCTCAAGCAGGAGAAGCTGGCACGCGAAGCGGTCGAGAAGGCCGAGCGCGAGGCAGCAGCCGAAGCGGCACGTATCGCCGCCGAGGAAGCTGCACAGGCCGAGGCCAAGATTCGGGAATCCGAAGAGAACGAGCGCATCGCCCGTCTTCTGGCCGACGAAGCCGAACGCAAGGCCAAGCGCGACGCGCGTTATGCGGCACGCAAGCAGCGTACCGGCAGAACGCCTCCGGGCTTCTCCGCCCGCTAGCTCTCGGCTACGGAGCAATCTGCTTCGAGAATCAGGGTCGCCTCGCAGCGGCCCTGAACGTGTTTGTCCCATGCATGTCGCCCTGGTCCCCGTTCTGGGAGGACGACATGCGCAAACCAAGAGACCTAAGCGTTACCGTCAGGCGGCGAACTTCAGCCCCATGATGCCGCAGACGATGAGCGCGATGCAGGCCAGCCTGATCGCGGTGGCCGGTTCGCCGAGCAGCCAGATGCCGAGCAGTGCCGTACCGACGGTGCCGATGCCGGTCCACACCGCATAGGCGGTGCCGACGGGCAGCGCCTTCAGCGCCAGGCCGAGCAGAGTGAGGCTGACGACCATCGAGGCAACGGTCAGCACGGTCGGCACCAGCTTCGAGAAGCCATCGGTGTATTTGAGGCCGATTGCCCAGCCGATCTCGAACAAGCCAGCGAAAAAGAGAAGAATCCACGACATCGACAACGCTCCATCAGAGCATCGGACCGAAAAGTGACTTCGGCGTCCGACGATCAGTCAAACAATGGCGGGTCGTCCCGTCCGGATTTGGGGAAGTGCGAGGTCGTCCCCGCCACGCCAATATAGGAATTTCGGGCGCTCGACCAACAGCGACCGGCAACAAGTGTCGCCGGCCGTAATCTTATTGCGAAGTGGATCGCCGGATCTACTTGTCCTTGAGCTTCATCGCCTTGACCGGCGGCGCCTTCAGCGCCGGAGCCGGAGCGGGCTTCTTGGCGTCCTTCTTCGGCTTGCGGGCTTCCTTGCCTGCCTTCATCGCACCTTTAGCCATGATTCGTTCCTCCTGATGTGAGAAGCCAAGTGAAACAAGAGAACCGCCCGACCGCAAGGGGTTAGCGACTGTTGCCGCCGACAGCGGATCGCTTTCAACCGGTTTCTAGAGCAATTCACCGTTTCGCGGAAACAGTGAATTGCTCTAACTCTTTGTTTTGACGCAATTCCGGACGGAAAACCGCTTCACACTTTTCCTGGAATTGCTCTAATTTGCTCGTAAACCATGGCGGTCCGTGCCATGGTCATTTTCGCACTGCAGCATCGACCCGAGCTTCGCCGGGTGATCGTCAGGCAGGCCGTCAGGACGACAATGCGAATCCACATCGGCTGCGAGATGAGCTTCGACTTTCCGCAGGAAACGCCGCTCATCGCGATGCTGAATGTGCACTATTCGCGGGCCTCCGATCTCGAGCGGCCGGATTTCCTGATCTCCAATCCGCCGGTGCCGATCGAAAGCTATCGCGACAGTTTCGGCAATTGGTGCAACCGGCTTGTCGCGCCGCCCGGGCGCTTCACCTTCGGCACCGACGCGGTGATCCGCGACCCCGGCACCTTCGAGATGGGCGACCTGATGGCCTGGCAGCACGAGGTGCGCGACCTGCCGGCGGACACATTGCTGTTCCTGCTGCCCAGCCGTTTTTGCGAAAGCGACCTTCTGGCTGACGAGGCGTGGCGGCTGTTCGGCAACACGCCGCTGGGTATTCCGCGCGTGCAGGCGGTCTGCGACTTCGTCCACAGCCACATCGTCTTCAACTACGGCAATGCACGGCCGACGCGCACCGCGGCGGAAGCCTATCGTGAACGGAGCGGCGTGTGCCGCGACTACGCGCATCTCGCCGTCACCTTCTGCCGGGCACTCAACATCCCAACGCGCTATTGCACCGGCTACATCAGCGACATCGGTATGCCGAAGCCATGGGCAAGCATGGATTTCTGCGCCTGGATGGAAGTCTATCTCGGCGGCCGCTGGCATGTCTTCGACCCGCGCAACAATGCACCGCGCATCGGCCGCATCCTGATCGCCTCCGGCCGCGACGCCGCCGACGTGCCGCTGACCCATATTTTCGGCCCGGGAACGCTTGCCGGCTTCAAGGTGTGGACCAGCGAGATCATCGAGTAGTCGCCGTTTTCCATAGACCGATCTCTCATGGCCGCTGCCGTGGACGACCCGACATTCGCGCGGTGTGATGCCTGTGGAGCTTTAGCGGCCTGGCCGCTAGACTGCGCCTTGAACGGGGGCAAATGCCATGGCCGGGCACGGCGGCTCAAAAAAGGTGATCTACGCGGCGCTCGCCGGCAATCTCGCCATCGCGCTGACCAAGTTCGCCGCCGCCGCCTTTACCGGCAGTTCGGCGATGCTGTCGGAGGGCGTCCATTCGCTGGTCGATACCGGCAATGGCGGCCTGCTGCTCTACGGCATGCACCGCGCCGCTCGCCCTGCCGATCGCACGCATCCGCTCGGCCACGGCCGCGAACTCTACTTCTGGAGCTTCATCGTCGCGCTCCTCGTCTTCGCGCTGGGCGCCGGCGTGTCGTTCTACGAAGGCGTGGTCCATATCATGGCGCCGGAGCCGGTCGCCAACGCCAAGGTAAACTATATTGTTCTGGGCCTTTCCTTCCTATTCGAAGGCAGTTCGTGGTGGGTCGCCCTGAAGGAGTTTCGCCGGCAGAAGGGCAGGCAAGGCTGGCTGCAGGCCGTGCAGTCGAGCAAGGATCCGAGCGTCTACACCGTGCTGTTCGAGGACAGTGCGGCACTTCTCGGCCTGATCGTCGCTTTCGCCGGCATATTGGCAGCGGAACTGCTGGAGATGCCGGAGCTCGACGGCGCCGCCTCTATCGGCATCGGGCTGATCCTTGGCGCAACCGCGATCTTCCTGGCCCGCGAAAGCAAGGGCCTGCTGATCGGCGAGCCGGCGTCGCCCGAGGTGCAGATGAAAGTGCTGGCGATCGCCCAGCAGGATCCGGCGGTGCAGCGGGCGAACGGCGTTCTGACCGTCCATATGGGGCCGACAGAGATCGTCGCCGGGCTCAGCATCGAGTTCGAGGACCATTTGACGGCGCCCGAGATCGAAGCTTGCGTCGAGCGCCTGGAGGCGCAGTTGAAGAAGGAAATGCCGGAGATCACACGGCTGTTCGTCAAGCCGCAGACGTCAGGCACCTGGGAGCAGCGGCGCAGGCTGATCGATTCCGCATCCGATCCTGCCCTGGACTAAAACCGTGCCATTGCCTCACGGCCTTGCGCCGCTAGATTGAAGGGGCTTTGGAGGAACGAAGATGAGAATAGACGGCGGCTGTCATTGTGGCGCCATCACCTACGAGGCGGAGGTCGATCCGGAAAAGACCACGATCTGCCACTGCACGGATTGCCAGCAACTGACCGGCACGGCTTTTCGCCTTACGGTTCCGGCGCCGGAAAGCAACTATCGCATCACCAAGGGCACGCCGAAAATCTACATCAAGATCGTGGCGAGCGGCGCCAAGCGCACCCAGGCCTTTTGCGCCGACTGCGGTTCGCATCTCTACGCCACGTCTGTCGGAGATGGTCCGAAGGTCTATGGAATTCGCGTGGGGACCGCGCGGCAGCGCCAGGATTTGATCCCGACACAGCAGAAATGGCACCGCTCGGCGCTGCACTGGCTGCCTGAATTTCAGGGCATGACCACGTTGGAGGAGCAGTAGCGCCGGTCCGGCACCGCGCCTCAATCGTCGCCTTCGACGACCCTCAGCCTGAGCTGCCCGGTTTTCGAATCGGCAACGCGCGCGCCGGTATCGACCTTCGCGGCGGGAGCCCGTGACGCGGCGTCTACGGCGGCATCGCCGTCGGGCTGCGCGCCGAATTCCAGCGCCTCGATCTTCTGGCCGCGCTTGGTGACCTTCGACGTCGAAACCAGTATGTCGTCGATGTCCTTGGCCGACTGGCCGAAATGCACCTGCAGCTTGCGCACCCGCTCATCGACACGTGCAACATCCTCCATCAGCCGGATGACCTCGCCCTGGATCAGGTGCGCCTGTTCGCGCATGCGGGCATCCTTGAGGATCGCCTGGATGACCTGGATCGACAGCATCAGCAGCGACGGCGAGACGATGACGACGCGCGCACGGTGCGCCTTGTGCACGATCGCCTCGAAATTCTCGTGGATCTCGGCGAACACCGATTCCGACGGCACGAACATGAAGGCAGTGTCCTGCGTCTCGCCCTGGATCAGGTATTTTTCCGAGATATCGCGGACATGGATCTCGATGTCGCGGCGGAAGGCCTGCGAAGCTGCCTTCTGCAGATCGGCGCCATCGGCGGCGCGGATGGCGTTCCAGGCCTCCAGCGGAAATTTTGCATCGATGGCCAGCGACGGCGCGCCATTCGGCATCTTCACCAGGCAGTCGGGCCGGCTGCCGTTCGACAGCGTCGCCTGGAACTCATAGGCGCCGTGCGGCAGGCCGTCGGCAACGATCGCCTCCATGCGCGACTGGCCGAACGCGCCGCGCGTCTGCTTGTTCGAGAGGATCGCCTGCAATTGCACGACCTGGCCGGCGAGCGACTGGATGTTGCCTTGCGCGACGTCGATGATCGCCAGCCGTTCCTGCAATTTGGCCAGGCTCTCATGCGTGGATTTGGTCTGCTCGGTCATGGTCTGGCCGAGCCGGCCGGTCATGGCGTCGAGGCGTTGGCCGATCGATTGCGTCAGCTCCGCCTGCCGTGCGCCGAACACTTCCGCAATGGCGCCCATGCGGCCCTGCATTTCGGCCTGGCTTTGCAGAATGCCGGCCATCCGCACTTCCGCATCGCGGGCATGATCGGCGGCTTCCGCGGCCGCCACGGCGCGCGCCTTGGCCGACCGCCACAACGCAATGACCAGCGCCACGAACAGGGCCAGAAACAGCAAAACGCCGAAGGCCAGCGCATGGCCGAGCGTGATCGTTGTGGCGCCAAGCCGGGCGACAGGCTCCGAAAGGATGGTGCTCAAATCATTCATGTGGACAGCATAGACGATTCGCCGCGATAGCACAGATCAAAACGTGAACGCGCCTGATGCCAACCGGTTGACGCGTTTCGCTGGAGGTCTTAGGTGGAACGCCATGCCGATCAAGCCGCTCATCATCCTTCCCGACCCCATCCTGCGCGAGGTTTCCAAGCCCGTAGAGCGTGTCGACGCGCCTTTGCGCAAATTAGCCGACGACATGCTGGCGACCATGTATGATGCGCCGGGCATCGGGCTGGCGGCAATCCAGATCGGCGAGCCGCTGCGCTTGCTGGTGATCGATCTCGCCAAGGAAGACGAGACGCCGGCGCCGCATGTCTTCATCAATCCGGAAATCCTGGAGAGCGCCGACGCGCGCTCCGTCTATGAGGAAGGCTGCCTGTCGATCCCGGATTATTACGCCGAGGTCGAACGCCCCGCCTCCGTGCGGGTCAAATATCTCGACCGCGACGGCAAATTGCAGGAGATAGAGGCCGAGGGGTTGATGGCGACCTGCCTGCAACACGAGATCGACCACCTCAATGGCGTCCTGTTCATCGATCACATCTCGAAGCTGAAGCGCGACATGGTGGTAAAGAAATTCAAGAAGCTCGCCAGGGACAAGGCGCCGGGCAAGCTCGCGGGATAAGGTACGGGAGTCCCCTCCAGGCCTATTGTCGGCAGGATTGCCACCAAATGGAGATGCCGACGGTCGACATGCTGATCAGGGACATTCCTGAGCCTTTGAAGCGCGAGATCGAACTGGCGGCGCGCGAGGTCGGCCAGAGCGTCTCGGACAAGGCCATCGGCCTTCTGCGCAAAGGCATAGTTGCGGAGAGGCCGGCCCGAGAGGAGTCGAGCCTCTCGGCGTGGGCTGCAATTCGCTCGGCTTTCGTATCTGAAAGCGCAATTGGCGATGAATACGCGGAAATCATGGAGAAGATCGAAGCGGAAAGATAGCGCGACGGTCGTCCCGCGACTTCGGCGGCCTTGACCTGAAGCTCGTAAACCCGTTTGAAGCGGATGCCTGAGCCGGCACACTGCGCGAGCAAGAAGACAGGATACCGGAAGAAAAAATGCCCCTTCGCGTCATCTTCATGGGTACGCCGGAGTTTTCGGTGCCGACCTTGCGCGCGATCGCCGAGGCTGGCCATGAGATATCAGCCGTCTATACCCAGCCGCCGCGCGCTGCCGGACGACGCGGGCTGGAGCTGACGCCGTCGCCGGTGCAGCGCGAGGCGGAGCGACTGGGCATCGAGGTGCGGACGCCGGTTTCGCTCAAAGGCGAGGCCGAACAGGCCGCTTTTCGCGCCTTGCAGGCCGATGTGGCGGTGGTCGTCGCCTATGGCTTGCTGCTGCCGAAGGCGGTTCTGGAGGCAACCCGGCTCGGCTGCGTCAACGGCCATGCGTCGCTTCTGCCGCGCTGGCGCGGCGCCGCCCCCATCCAGCGCGCCATCATGGCCGGTGACCTGGAAAGCGGCATGATGGTGATGCGCATGGAAGAGGGCCTGGACACCGGTCCGGTCGGGCTGGTTGAAAAGTGCGCCATCGAACCCGATATGACAGCCGGCGATCTGCATGATCGGTTGATGAGTGTCGGTGCTGCCTTGATGGTGGAAGCGCTGGCGCGGCTGGAAGGGAACACCCTGACATTCACCACACAAGCTGTGGATGGGGTGACCTACGCCAAGAAAATCGATAAATCCGAGACTCGCGTGGACTGGACTCGCTCGGCAAGTGAGGTCCACAATCATATTCGTGGCCTGTCGCCCTTTCCAGGCGCCTGGTCGGAGATAGGAATTGGCGGCCGCCAGGAGCGGCTGAAACTGCTTCGCTCGACGCTGTCGCAAGGCCTGTCGCCTTCGGAAGATTTGGGCGAGTCGGGAGGAATTCTCGATGACCGGCTGGAGGTCGCCTGCGGGGCAGGCGCGATCAGGCTGGTCGAAGTTCAACGGGCGGGCGGAAAGCCCGCTGCCGCGTCGGAATTCCTGCGCGGGGCCAAGATCGAAAAAGGACTGAAATTCTCATGAGCATGATGTCGATACGCGCGGCAACGCCGCGGGATCGCGAGGCCATCCGCCTCGTCGAGGAACACGCTTTCGGCCAGCAGGCGGAGGCCGGTCTGGTCGACGCGCTGGTGACCGGCGGCGACGCGGTTGCCGAACTGGTTGCGGAAGAGGACGGCCAGGTGGTCGGCCATATCCTGTTTTCGCGGCTGTTCGTCCAGAATGGCGGCAAGACCTTCGCGGCCGTGGCGCTGGCGCCGCTGGCGGTGGAGCCCTCGTTCCATGGCAGCGGCATTGGCGGCGCGCTGATCCGCGAGGCGCATATCCGCCTCAAGGATGGTGGTGAGACGCTGGCCGTGGTGCTGGGCGACCCCACCTATTACGGGCGTTTCGGCTATAGCCACACGCGTGCCGAGAACTTCGAAAGCGAATACCAGGGCGAAGCGCTGCAGGCGCTGGCCTGGGGTGACGCGCCAGAAGCAGGCAGGCTGGTCTACGCCTCCGCCTTCACCGCTCTCGCCGCGTAGAACAGTCAGCCGTTTTCACGGAAACGGCGAACTGCACTCCTCTTTGTTTTAACGCAATTCCGAACGGAAAACCGTTTCACACTTTTCCTGGAATTGCCCGAGGCGAGAGCTCTAGCCGCAAATGCCGCGTTTTCGCCTCGACATCGAATATGACGGCAGCCTGTTTGCCGGCTGGCAGCACCAGGCGGATCAGCCTTCGGTGCAGCAGGCGATCGAACAGGCGATCGAAAAATTCTGCGGCGAAGCGATCAGGCTGCGCGCCGCCGGCCGCACCGATGCCGGCGTGCATGCGACTGCGCAGGTGGCGCATGTCGACCTCGTCAAGGCGTGGCCGAGCGACAAGGTGCGCGATGCCGTCAACGCCCATCTGCAGGCGGCCGGGGCGCGCATCGCCATCCTGAAAGCGACGGTGGTCTCCGACAGTTTCGACGCCCGCTTCTCGGCCATTGGCCGCCACTATCTCTACCGCATCCTGAACCGCCGCGCGCCGGCCGCGCTCGACAAGGGCAAGGTGTGGTGGGTGCCGAAGCGGCTCGACGCCGGCGCCATGCACGAAGCGGCAAAGGTCCTGCTCGGACGGCATGACTTTACCACCTTCCGCTCGACCCAGTGCCAGGCCAACAGCCCGATCAGGACGCTGGAACGGCTCGATGTGAGCCGACAAGGCGACATGATCGAGGTCAGGGCTTCGGCGCGCTCGTTCCTGCACAACCAGGTGCGTTCGATGGTCGGCTCGCTCAAGCGTGTCGGCGACGGCGGCTGGAGCGCGGCCGACCTGAAAACAGCGCTCGAGGCGCGCGACCGCGCCGCCTGCGGCCAGGTGGCGCCGCCCGACGGGCTGTTTCTCACCGGTGTCGATTATCCGGTCGAGACGAGCCCGGAAAGGCTCTGAACTCCGACATCGTCCGGGACGGTGATGCCGAGCAACGCCTGCAGGCCGAACAGCACCAGCAGCGACGCAATGAACATGCCGACGAAAACGGCCGTGCCGACCGCTGCGCCCCTGCCCATCGTGGCATTTGTCATGCGCCAGGTCAGCACCATAGAAAGGGCAAAGAGGAACAGCGACACAAGGCTCGAAACCTGGCTTGCGGACGACAGGAAAAGCCGGATCAGCGCCGAAGGCAGCATCAGCCAGGCGGTGATGGCCGAAGCCCAGTTGCTGGCAACGACGTAGTGGACGAAGCGGCCGCCTATGCCGGCGCGCGGCGCGATGAAAGCGAGCGCAACCAGCGGCAGCACCCAGGAGCCGATGTCGACCGTCGCCAGGCGCACCAGCATGCTGAAGCGCCCCGCGAAGGCGTCGGGATCGCCGATTTCGTTGGCGATGCCGACCCAGCCGACGATCAGCGCCGGTGCTGCAACGACAATGGCGAAGAAGGAATTCCAGAAGCCGTCGGCCGACAGGTCGAGCAGGCGCAGGCCGTCGGCTCTGCCGAGCATCAATCGCCAGGCGCCCGTCAGCGAAGCTTGGGTTTCGTCCGCCGAAAGCATGCTGTTCAGCCCTGTCCGAACCAGTCTTCTATGAAGCGCTGGTAGATTTGCGTCAGCGTCTCGAGGTCGGCAATGGCGACGCGCTCGTCGACCATGTGCATGGTCTTGCCGACCAGCCCGAACTCGACCACCGGGCAATAGTCCTTGATGAAACGCGCGTCGGAGGTTCCACCGGAGGTCGACAGCGTCGGCTCCTTGCCGACCGCCGACTTGATCGAGCCGCGCAGCGTTTCGATCAGCCTGTCGTCACGGGTCAGGAAGACATGGCTCGGCCGGTCGCGCCAGACGAGCTCGTAGTCGACCGGCGTCTTCTTGCCCTGCCGGTACTTCTTGCGCCTGGCCGCCTGGTCGAGCCGGTTGTGGATTTCGGCCTGCAGGGTCTCGTCCGTCCAGGTGTCGTTGAAGCGGATGTTGAAGGTCGCGGTCGCTTTGGCCGGGATGACATTGGTGGCCGGGTTGCCCACATCGATGGAGGTGATCTCCAGATTGGTCGGCTGGAAATCCCTGGTTCCCTTGTCGAAAACCGGATGCAGCAAGGCATCGACCAGGCTCATCAGCCCGCGCACCGGATTGTCGGCAAGCAAGGGATAGGCGACATGGCCCTGGCGGCCATTGACGGTGACGGCGCCGGACATCGAGCCGCGGCGGCCGATCTTGATCATGTCGCCCAGCGCATCCGGGTTGGTCGGCTCGCCGACGACAGAGGCATCCCATTTCTCGCCCCTGGAAGCCGCCCATTCGAGCAGCTTGACCGTGCCGTTGATCGCGGGGCCTTCCTCGTCGCCGGTGATCAGCAGCGAGACCGAGCCTTTCGGACCGCCATTGGCCTCGACATGGCGCGCCACGGCGGCGATGAAACAGGCGATGCCGCCCTTCATGTCGACGGCGCCGCGGCCATACATCTCGCCATTGGCGATCTCGGCGGCGAAGGGCGGATGCGTCCAGGCGGCTTCGTCGCCGACCGGCACCACGTCGGTGTGGCCGGCGAACATCAGATGCGGGCCATTGCCGGAACGCCTTGCATAGAGGTTTTCGATATCGGGCGTGCCGTCTTCGGAAAACGCCGGCCGATCGATCAGGAAGCCGAGCGGTTTGAGCATCGTCTCCAGCGCGGTCAGCGCACCGCCCTCAGCGGGCGTCACCGAAGCGCAACGGATAAGGGCGGCGAGGTTTTCGGCAGGATCGGTCGGCAGCGTCATGGCAAAAGCGATAGTCGAAAGCGCAGGGCCTGTCACGGCCAGACATAGGGGCCAGCCTCATGGCTGGCGATACCGCCGATATTATGGTTTTCATGTCGTATAGTTGCGACCCGGCGCGGGCGACAGGATGGCAGACAAGGACAAACGGATCGTCATAGCCGGTGCCGGCAGCATCGGCTGCTATGCCGGCGGCTGCCTGGCGCTGGCCGGCCGAAAGGTCATTCTGCTGGCCCGGCCGCGCATCGAGGCAGCGTTGCGGCAGGGCGGATTGCGGGTCAGCGACCTCCAGGGCCGCGATCGCTCGATCAAGCCGGAGGCGCTCGCCGTCACCACCGATCCGGCCCCCACCCTGCCGCAGGCGGACGTGATCCTGGTCACGGTCAAGAGCGGCGCCACTCAGGACATGGCGGATCTTATCAAAGCTCATGCCCGGCCCGACGCCGTGGTGATCAGCCTGCAGAACGGTGTCGACAATGCCGACAGGCTGCGTGCCGGACTTGGCCGGCGAACGGTGCTGGCCGGCATGGTGCCGTTCAATGTGGTGCAGTCGCCGGACGGCGAGCTGCCGCTGCGCGTGCACCGCGCCAGCGACGGCAAGGTGATGGTCGAGGATGGCGATGCCGGCCTGGTCGGCCTGCTTGGCGTCGAAGGGTTTGCGGTTGAAGCGCATGGCGACATGAAGGCGGTGCTGTGGGGTAAGCTGCTGATGAATCTGAAC
>NZ_RZQP01000202.1:0-11727 GCF_003998165.1 Mesorhizobium sp. M7A.F.Ca.US.007.01.2.1
CCATGGGGATGACCATTTCGGCCCACCGTGGTACGAGACCGCCGCAACAAATGAAAAGCGCCGGCCCGCCGGCATTCCGTCCAGGGAAATTCCATGTCTCACGCCGCCGCCCCCAAGCCGGCCACCGCCCGCCAATCCCCAGCCCTTTCCGGCATCGCGCGCGTGCCGGGCGACAAGTCGATCTCGCACCGTTCCTTCATGTTCGGCGGCCTCGCCTCCGGCGAGACCCGCATCACCGGCCTGCTCGAAGGCGAGGACGTGATGCGCACGGGCGCGGCCATGAAGGCAATGGGCGCGCATATCGAGAAGAACGGCGACGAGTGGGTGATCCGCGGCACCGGCAACGGCGCGCTGCTGCAGCCGGAAGGCCCGCTCGATTTCGGCAATGCCGGCACCGGCTCGCGGCTGACCATGGGCCTTGTCGGCACCTATGACATGGAGACGACCTTCATCGGCGATGCCTCGCTGTCGGGCCGGCCGATGGGCCGTGTGCTGGAACCCTTGCGCCAGATGGGCGTGCAGGTGCTGAAGGCGACGCCGGGCGACCGCATGCCGATCACACTGCATGGACCCAAGCATGCCGCACCGATCACCTATCGCGTGCCGATGGCCTCGGCGCAGGTGAAGTCCGCAGTGCTGCTCGCCGGCCTCAACACGCCCGGCATCACCACGGTGATCGAGCCGGTGATGACACGCGACCACACCGAAAAGATGCTGAAGGGGTTTGGCGCCAATCTGTCGGTCGAAACCGACGAGCGTGGCGTGCGCCACATTTTCATCGAAGGCCAGGGCAAGCTGACCGGCCAGACCATCGCCGTGCCGGGCGACCCGTCCTCGGCCGGTTTCCCGCTGGTGGCCGCCCTGATCGTGCCGGGTTCGGACATCACGATCGAAAACGTACTGATGAACCCGACCCGCACCGGCCTGCTTTTGACGCTGCAGGAGATGGGCGGCAAGATCGACATCCTCAACCGGCGCAATGCCGGCGGCGAGGATGTCGCCGACCTGCGGGTACGTTACTCCGAGCTCAAGGGCGTCATCGTGCCGCCCGAGCGGGCGCCGTCGATGATCGACGAGTATCCGGTGCTGGCGGTCGCTGCGAGCTTCGCCGAGGGCGAAACGCTGATGCAGGGGCTGGAGGAGTTGCGGGTGAAGGAATCCGACCGGCTGTCGGCCGTCGCCAACGGGCTGACGCTCAACGGCGTCGACTGCACCGAGGGCGAAGCTTCGCTTGCCGTGCGCGGCAAACCGGGCGGCAAGGGCCTTGGCGGCCATCCCAATGGCAAGGACACCACCGTGCAGACCCACCTCGATCACCGCATCGCCATGAGCTTTCTGGTCATGGGGCTGGCGACGGAAAAGCCGGTGACCATTGACGACGCCGCCATGATCGCGACCAGCTTTCCGGAGTTCATGGGGCTGATGACGGCGCTGGGCGCGGAGATCGGGTGACGGTCGTGGCAACCAATAGCCTTGGTACGTTGGCAGGCCAGCGCCCAACCCTTTCGGCGGTCTGCCAATGACACACGTCTTCACCATCGCCACCGACGGCCCCGCCGGCGCCGGCAAGGGCCCCCTCGCCCGCCGGCTGGCCGACCACTACCGCCTCAACCTGCTCGACACCGGCCTCACCTACCGTGCCGTGGCCTATGCGCTCATCCAGCACGCGCTGCCGCTCGACAATGTCTCGGCGGCTGAAACCGCTGCCCGCCAGGTCGATCTGGCAAAGCTCGACCGGACGGTCTTGTCGGCGCATGCGGTCGGCGAGGCGGCCTCCAAGGTCGCGGTGTACCCGACCGTGCGGCGCATCCTCGTCGAAAAGCAGCGCGACTTCGCCAAGACGCCGCCGGGTGCGGTGCTCGACGGGCGCGACATCGGCACCGTGGTGTGCCCCGACGCCGACATCAAACTCTATGTGACGGCGAGCGCCGAGGTGCGAGCACAGCGCCGGCTGGCCGAGATCGAGAGCATCGGCGGGACCGCTGATTTTACCGAGATCCTCGCCGATATCATGCGCCGCGACCAGCGCGACATGGGCCGTGCCGACTCACCTTTGAAGCCGGCCGCCGACGCGCACTTGCTTGATACCAGCGAAATGGCTATAGAAGCCGCGTTTCTTGCAGCCATGGCGATCATCGATGACGTCTTGGCCAAGAGAGACTAGGTCTGATCCGGGTTTTTCCCTCGTCTTTCCGTTGTCGGAGGCGAAGAAAATACCCATATCGGGCACGAACCAGCCTGCCAGCATTCTTCATGCGCCGGAATTGCCGCTTAAAGAGCGGCCCAGGGCTTTTGTAGCCCGGAACGCCGGCAGGCCAACGCAACGCTAACCCACGGCGCCCGTCCCGCTTCCAGATGCGGGGCACTCCAGGAGAAACAATGTCAGCTGCAAATCCCACTCGCGATGATTTCGCGAGCCTGCTCGAAGAATCATTTACAACAGGCCATTCCGGCGAAGGCCAGGTCGTCAAGGGCACGATCACCGCGATCGAAAAGGACATGGCCATCATCGACGTCGGCCTCAAGGTCGAAGGCCGCGTGCCGCTGAAGGAATTTGGCGTCAAGGGCAAGGACACTACCCTCAAGGTTGGTGACACCGTCGAAGTCTATGTCGAGCGCATTGAAAACGCGCTTGGCGAAGCGATGCTTTCCCGTGAGAAGGCCCGTCGCGAAGAGAGCTGGGTCCGTCTCGAAGAGAAGTTCACCAAGGGTGAGCGCGTCGAAGGCGTCATCTTCAACCAGGTCAAGGGCGGCTTCACGGTCGACCTCGACGGCGCCGTGGCCTTCCTGCCGCGCAGCCAGGTCGATATCCGCCCGATCCGCGACGTCTCCCCGCTGATGCACAACCCGCAGCCCTTCGAGATCCTCAAGATGGATCGCCGCCGCGGCAACATCGTGGTGTCTCGCCGTACCGTGCTCGAAGAGAGCCGCGCCGAACAGCGTTCGGAAATCGTGCAGAACCTCGAAGAAGGCCAGGTTGTCGAAGGCGTCGTCAAGAACATCACCGATTACGGTGCGTTCGTCGACCTCGGCGGCATCGACGGCCTGCTGCATGTCACCGACATGGCATGGCGCCGCGTCAACCATCCGACCGAAATCCTCAACATCGGTCAGACGGTCAAGGTGCAGATCATCCGCATCAACCAGGAAACCCACCGTATCTCGCTCGGCATGAAGCAGCTCGAGAGCGATCCGTGGTCCGAGATCGGCACCAAGTTCCCGATCGGCAAGAAGATCAAGGGCACCGTCACCAACATCACCGACTACGGCGCGTTCGTCGAGCTGGAGCCGGGCATCGAGGGTCTCATCCACGTTTCGGAAATGTCGTGGACGAAGAAGAACGTGCATCCAGGCAAGATCCTGTCGACGACCCAGGAAGTCGACGTGGTGGTGCTCGAAGTCGATCCGGCCAAGCGCCGCATCTCGCTCGGCCTCAAGCAGACGCTCGAGAATCCGTGGCAGGCTTTCGCCTCTAGCCATCCGGTCGGCAGCCAGGTCGAGGGCGAGGTCAAGAACAAGACCGAGTTCGGCCTGTTCATCGGCCTCGAAGGCGACGTGGACGGCATGGTGCACCTTTCCGACCTCGACTGGACCCGTCCGGGCGAGCAGGTCATCGAAGAGTACAATCGCGGCGACATGGTCAAGGCGCAGGTGCTCGACGTCGACATCGACAAGGAGCGCATCTCGCTCGGCATCAAGCAGCTGGCCAAGGATACGGTCGGCGAAGCGGCGACTTCAGGCGAACTGCGCAAGAACGCGGTCGTCACCTGCGAAGTCATCGGCGTCAAGGATGGCGGTCTGGAAGTGCGGCTGGTCGACAGCGGTATCGAAACCTTCATCAAGCGCTCCGACCTGAGCCGTGACCGCGACGAGCAGCGCCCCGAGCGCTTCACCGTCGGCCAGAAGGTCGATGCCCGCGTCATCGCCTTCGACAAGAAGACCCGCAAGCTGCAGGTCTCGATCAAGGCGCTGGAAATCGCCGAAGAGAAGGAAGCGGTCGCTCAGTACGGCTCGACCGACTCCGGCGCTTCGCTGGGCGACATCCTGGGTGCCGCGCTGAAGAAGCAGGGCAGCTAAGTCTTCGCACCGCGAAGCCTTCGCACAGGCTCCAAAACAAAACCCCGCCGGAGCGATCCGGCGGGGTTTTTTTTTGACCTAGGTAAAGGTTGGAAAGTTACGCCCTGCCGTAAAGCGGCACCAGCGTGCCGCTCATCGCCTGATTGGCCGGCGAGGCGAGATAGGCGATGGCCTCGGCGGCGGCTTCGAGGCTGACCCATCTTGTGACATCGGCATCCGGCATATCGGCGCGGTTTGCCGGCGTATCTAGCGTCGACGGCGCCACGGCATTGACCAGGATGCCCTTGTGCTTCAGCTCTTCGGCCATCGCCACCGTCATGGCTGCCACCGCCGCCTTGCTGGCGGCGTAAGCGACCATGCCGGCGCCGCGCCGCGGATCGAGCCCGGCGCGCGCGGTGACGTTGACGATGCGGCCCGCCGTGTCCGACGACAGCATCGAGCGGATCGCGGCGCGGCAGCACAGGAAGGCGGTGCGCGCATTGGTGTCCATCATCTCGGCAAAGGACGCCGACTCGATCTTTTCAACAGGCGCCGAGGTGAAGCCGCCAGCCAGATGGATCGAGCCCCAAAGGCCCGGAACCTGGCTATAGAACGCTTCGACCTTCGCGGGGTCCGAGAGATCGACGTTGTGCACCAGCTGGACACGGTCATGCGAGGTAAAGGGGAAATGCGTAGGGGCGGCGGCATGAGCATTGGGCACATGGCAGATCGCGCCGTCGCTCAGCAGTTTGCCGACAACCGCACCGCCGAGCGCACCGGTCCCACCAGTCACGACGATATGCTTGCCTTCAAGTGTTTCCGTCATCTTGGACGCTCCTGTCATTTTTTTATCGTTAGGTCATTTCTGTGCCGCCGACGCGAAGCGTCGCGCCTTTTGCGCCATCACTCAATTGACATCTCGACATGGCAGTTGTCGCGTCTTTGCATGCGTCCGACACTTCAGCCGTGGCCCGCCAAAACGGGAAACCCGCGCTTCAGTCAACTGTGATTTCGATGACGCGCGGCAGTCCGGTGGCCCGGGCGCGCTTCAGCGCGTCCGCGAGAGCGTCGATATCGGCAAGCCGTTCGGCGCCGATGCCATAAGCCTCGGCCAGCTTGCAGAAATCCGGCGGCGCCGGCGATACGCCAACCGGCTCGACGCCGACATCGAGCATCGAGGTTTCGATCTCGCGGTAGCCTCTGTTGTTCCAGACGACGAAGATGACCGGTACCCGCGCGTCGAGCGCGGCGCCCAGTTCCGGCAGCGTGAACTGGAAGCCGCCGTCACCCGTGAGGCAGACGACCGGCGCATCGGGTATCGCAAGGGCCGCGCCAATTGCGGCCGGCGGGCCGTAGCCAAGCGCGCCGAAGCCGGTGGCGGCATTGAACCAACCGCCTGGCCGATCATGGTCGTAATAGAGGTTGGCCGCATAGATCGGCTGCGTCGAATCGCCGACGATGAGCGCGCCCGGCAAAGCGTCGCGGATCATCTCGACGGCGCGCATCTGCCCCTGCAGTGTCGGATTGAGCTCGGCAAAGGCTGCTTTGCGTGTAGTAGCGGCGCGCGACGAACCGCCCTCGCTTGCCCGGACATGGCGGGTTTCCAGAAGCAGTGCTTCGAGCGCCTCGGCGCAATCGGCCTGGATCGAAACCGTCGCCGGGCGGCGGGCAAGCTGGTCCGCGCCGATATCGATGCGGATCAGGTTGGCGGGCAGGACGAAGCCGCCATCGCTGTAGCCGTCATAGTCGGTCGGGCCGAATTCGGTGCCGGCGGCAATCACCAGGTCGGCGTCGGCCATCAGCGCCCGTACTGTCTTCAGGCTGGGACTGGCCGGCACGCAAAGCGGATGACCATGCAGCAGGCCGCGCGCATTGGTGGTCTGGACGACCGGCGCCCCCAGCCGTTCGGCCAGACGCCGCAGTGGCGCTTCGGCGCGTTTGGCGCCGCCGCCGACCAGGATCAGCGGGCGGCGCGCTGCACTGATGAGTTTGGCCGCGTTGGCAATTGCGACACCTTCCGGCACGGGCGGCGTCACATTGCTCAGCATGGCAGCGATGCCATCCGCCGGCTTGACCATGACGTCGGTCGGGATCTCGATATGCACCGGGCCGGGCCGGGCCGATGAAAACAGGGCGAAGGCCTGCGCCAGCGCGCCGGGCAATTCGCCAGCCTCGGTAACGCGCTGCGAAAACAGCGCCACCTTCTCCATCATGCCGCGCTGATCCGGCAATTCGTGCAGATGGCCCAGCCCCTTGCCCAGCGTCGGCGTGGCGTTGACGCCTGAGATCACCAGCATCGGCACCGAATCGGCACGTGCCTGCCCCATGGCGGTGATGGTGTTGGTCAGCCCCGGTCCGGTGATGACGAAGGCGACGCCCGGTCTGCCGCTGGCGCGTGCGTAGCCATCGGCCATGAAGCCGGCGCCCTGTTCGTGACGCGGTGTGACGTGGCGGATCTTGGAGCGCGCTAGCCCGCGGTAGAGTTCTACCGTGTGGACGCCGGGAATCCCGAAGACCGTGTCGACGCCATGGGCTTCGAGCAGCGAAATGAGCGCTTCGCCGAGTGTCGTCATTGGTTTTCCTCCCCTTCCGGCGCGAGGCCTAGTTCGGCCTCGACGGCCTTGATGCCGATCGCCGCCAATTCGCCGGGCGAGAACATCTCGCCGGCCAGGCAGCCTTCGATCCAGAGTCCGTCGATGATCGCATTAATCGCGATGGCATGGTGGCGCAATTGGCTTGCGTCCGATTTGCGCCGTTCGGCGGCGAGCACCTCGGCCACAACCGCTTCCACCTCATTGCGAAAACCAAGGTAGCCTTCGCGGTGGGCGTGGGCCAAGGTCGGATCCGCTCTGGCGCGGCCGATGAAGGTTGCCCAGAGCGAAAACACCCGCGCGTCGATAATCGGCGCATTGAGGTTGGCGGTGACGAAAGCCGCAAGGCGCTGGCGAGGCGAGGCATTCTCCATGACCAAAGCCGCTTTCGCCTGCTCGGTCATGCGGCCCATCAGCGCTGCATAGGCTTCCTGCAGCAATTCTTCCTTGCCGGGAAAATAGTGCCGGATCAGCCCGGCGGTGACGCCGGCACGCAATGCGATGGTGCGCAAGGTGGCGCCCTGCAGGCCATGTTCCGCCACACTGTCCAGAGTGGCCTCGATCAGATCCTGCCGCCGCCGCTCCTCGCCCTCGCGACGGAACCTGCGGCGGGATGGCATATTCATTGGCGCAGGATCGGTCGCGTCAGGCATGTCGGCCCGCCCTCGCAGGCGATGCAGAGCGCATCCGCCTCGAAGATTTCGACCGTGCAGCCGGCGGCTTCCATCGCGGCTTTGGTCTTTGGAAAGCCTGCGACGGCAATGATCTTGTGTGGGCTGGTCGGCAGCACGTTCAGGCTAAGGCCGTTGGAAGCCGCGAACTCTTCGGCGTCGCCTTCGACCAGCCGGATGTTACGCGCCTTCAGCATCTGATAGAATGGGGCCGGCAAAAGCGGTGAATGGACCAATGCGAGGTCGTCGGCCAGCGGGCTGATCACCGACATCAGATGCAGGCACGCTTCTTCGCCTTGCCACAGCGGAAGATCAAAGCCGTAGACGGAAACGCCCAGCGGCGTCAGCAGGTTGGAAACCTGCTGGATGCCTTCCTGGTTGGAGCGGACACCGCGCCCGATCACCAGCGTACGGGCATCGAGCCATACGCAATCACCGCCTTCGACCTGGCCAGGAACCTCGACGCGGCCCAGGATTGGAATGCCCAGCCTTCGGTAGGTTTCCTCATGCAGCGAGGGCTCCCTGGCGCGCAACGGCTTGCCCATGGACAGAATCAGCGCGCCGCGATCGGTCATCAGCGACGGGTCGTGCGTGAACACCGAGTCCGAAAGTCCATCCGCCGTGTCCTCGATCCATTCGATTTCGGCACCGGAAGCCGCCACCAGTTCAGCAAGGAGCGCGTGCTGCGATGCCGCTTTCGCCGGATTGAATCCGGGGCCATAGTGCCAGGCAGCCCTGTCGGCATTGCGCATGGCGTTGGCCGCCGACCGCATCAGCACGCGGCGCAGCGGCGCCGCCATGGACTGTGATCCGAAAGCGCTCATCGAAGTCCTTTTTCGCTGAAAAAAATCGAGAAAATTTCATGGAAGGCTATTTATACACTTGCACAACAAGCTCGCAAGTGCCGTAATAAGCAGGATTGACGGGCTCTCGCCGTTGGGTCCATGCTGAAGTCTGGAGCGGGGCAGTACAGCGTATATGTTAATTAGCCGGATACACGTTCGACGAACCGCAGCCGACCCGATAGAGGTCACCCGGTGAGCGTGGTGGAAGCTGCCGCAGTCCGATCCGGCAAGGCGCAGGACGGCGCCGCCGAAGCCATCCATGTCGAGAACCTGCACAAGAAGTTCGGTGAGCTGCATGTGCTGAAGGGCGTCTCGCTGTCGGCGCGCGACGGCGAGGTCATCGCCATCATCGGCGGCTCGGGCTCCGGCAAATCGACCCTGCTGCGCTGCATCAACTGCCTGGAAAACCCGACCAGCGGCATCATTCGCGTCAATGGCGAGGAGATCAAGCTCAAGGCCGACAGCCACGGCCACACCATTCCGGCCGACCGCAAGCAGATCGAGCGCATCCGCTCCAAGCTCGGCATGGTGTTCCAAAACTTCAACCTGTGGAGCCACATGACGCTGATCGAAAACGTCATCGAGGTTCCGGTGCATGTGCTTGGCGTCAAGCGCGATGTGGCGATCGGCGAGGCCGAGAGGCTGCTCGCCCGTGTCGGTCTGGCTGAAAAGCGCGACGTCTATCCGGCCTATCTGTCGGGCGGCCAGCAGCAGCGCGCCGCGATCGCCCGGGCGCTGGCCATCAATCCGCGCGTCATGCTGTTCGACGAGCCCACCTCCGCGCTCGATCCCGAACTGGTCGGCGAGGTGCTGAAGGTGATCGGCGACCTGGCGCGCGAAGGCCGCACCATGGTGCTGGTCACCCACGAGATGAAGTTCGCCCGCGAGGTCGCGACCCATGTCGTCTACCTCTACAACGGGCTGGTCGAGGAAGAAGGGCCGCCGGAGCAGATCTTCGGCGCACCGAAATCCGAAAGGCTGAAGCAGTTCATCCGCAACATCGGCTAGGCAAGCCGGGACGGAAGAAAACCGGGAACCAACAACAAACTGGGAGTCATGAAATGAAGACCGTTCTGAAGACATTTGCCGCAGCGCTGCTGCTCGGCGTCGCCGCCATGGGCGTGGCCAAGGCCGATCCGGTCAAGATCGGCGTCGCCGCCGAGCCTTATCCGCCCTTCACCTCGCCCGATGCTTCGGGCAAATGGATCGGCTGGGAGATCGACTTCATCGACGCCGTCTGCGCCGAGGAGAAGCTCGATTGCGTCATCACCCCGGTTGCCTGGGACGGCATCATCCCGGCTCTGACGACCAAGAAGATCGACCTCATCGTCTCCTCGATGTCGATCACCGCCGAACGCGCGAAGACGATCGATTTCTCGGACAAGTACTATAACACGCCGACCGCGATCATCGGCCCGAAGGACCAGAAATTCGGCTCCGCTCCGGACGACCTCAAGGGCAAGATCGTCGGCGTGCAAGTGTCGACGGTGCACGCTGTCTACGCCAAGAAGCACTTTGGCAGCACAGCCTCCGAGATCAAGGAATACCAGACCCAGGACGAGGCCAACAACGATCTGGCCGCCGGCCGTCTCGACGCGGTGCAGGCCGATTCCATCGCGCTTGGCGAATTCCTCAAATCCGACCAGGGCAAAGCCTGCTGCGACCTGAAGGGCATGGTCGCTCCCGATGACGAAGTGCTCGGACCGGGCGTCGGCGCCGGCGTGCGCAAGGAAGACACCGACCTGAAGGGCAAAATCAACGCCGGCATCAAGGCGATCCGCGCCAACGGCAAATATGACGAGATCTCGAAGAAATACTTCGATTTCGACATTTACGGCGGCGGCGGCGCGCAGTCGAACTGACGATCCTCGTATGAGCTGTGGGGTGTGGCGTCGCGCCATGCCCCACCTGCTCGATCTTTCCCAGGCATGTTTGCCGCCGACGCAGCCGTCGGCGGTTAGTCAGCACTTCGGGGGCGACGCTGATCGACGCACTTCTTTCGGCCTCCGCGGCCGGCATCACCGAGCTTCTCTCGCCCTACCCGCCAGGCTGGGGCGGGGCGCTTCTGGTTGGGCTGCTGCATTCGATCGAGATCGCGCTGGGCGCCACGTGCCTCGGCCTTCTGATCGGCACCGGCGGCGCCTATGGCAAGCTTTATGGCGGGCCGGTGGTGCGCGATCTCCTGGCGGTTTACACCACCATCGTGCGCGCCGTGCCCGAACTGGTGCTGATCCTGCTGCTCTATTACGCCGGCACCGACCTGATCAATCAGGCGCTGACGGCCATGGGTTATCAGCGCGTCGACGTGAGCGGCCTTGCCGCCGGCATCGCCGTGCTCGGCTTCGTCCAGGGCGCCTATTCGACAGAGGTGATACGCGGCGCGATCCTGGCCATTCCGCAGGGCCAGATCGAAGCCGCCCGCGCCTATGGAATGTCTCCGGGCCTGATGTTGCGGCGCATCACCTTGCCGTCAATGCTGCCCTTCGCTATTCCGGGCCTCGCCAATCTCTGGCTGATCGCCACCAAGGACACCGCGCTATTGGCTGTTGTCGGCTTCTACGAGCTGGCGCTGGCAACGCGGCAGGCAGCGGGCGTCACCAAGGCCTATTTCACCTTCTTTTTCGCGGCGGGCGTGCTCTATCTGCTTTTGTCGCTGTTTTCCAACCTCGTTATCGGCCGGGTCGAGACCTGGTCGCGGCGCGGCATGCCTTCGCTCAAGGAGGCGCGCTGATGGCCAACGAGGCGACCATCATCGACGTCGTCGCGCGAACGTCGCTGTGGCTGCAGCCGCACCGCATCGTGCTGATCCTGATCGCACTGGGCCTTGTTCTGTCGGCCGCCTTTTTCATGCGCTGGGACTGGCTGCCGCAATATTATGAAATGGGCTTGATCGGCCTCTGGCGCTCGCTGTGGATCCTGGCCGTCACCTGCGTGCTGGGCTTCCTGCTGGCCGTCCCGCTTGGCCTGGCGCAGGCTGCCGGCTCGTTCTGGTTCGCCGCACCCGCCAAGGTGTTCTGCACGGTGATCCGGGGCACGCCGCTGCTGATCCAGCTCTGGCTGCTCTATTACGGCCTGGGTTCGCTGTTCCCGCAATATCCGTGGATCCGCGAATCCTGGATGTGGCCATATCTGCGGCAAGCCTGGCCCTATGGCGTGCTGGCGCTGACCCTGTCGTTCGCCGGTTATGAGGGCGAGGTGATGCGCGGCGCCTTCGCCGGCGTGCCCAAGGGGCAACTCGAAGCCGCCCGCGCCTTCGGCATGAGCCGCTGGAAGGCGTTCCGGCGGATCTGGCTGCCGCAAGCCATCTACCGGGCGCTGCCGACGCTGACCGGCGAGACCGTGCTGCAATTGAAGTCGACGCCGCTGGTGGCGACGATCAGCGTCATCGACATCTTCGCCGTTTCGTCCAAAGTACGGCAGGACACCTACCTCACCTACGAGCCCTTGCTGCTGCTGGCGCTGATCTACATGACGATAACCGGCATTCTGGTCTTCGCCTTCAGCAGGATAGAGGCCAGGATCCCGAACAAGATTGGTTAGAGGGGAGTAGGGGAGTAGGGGAGT
>NZ_RZQP01000203.1:0-11724 GCF_003998165.1 Mesorhizobium sp. M7A.F.Ca.US.007.01.2.1
ACGTCGTCACCGGGCTTGGCGCGGTCACCGGCGAGGCGCTCGGTCTGCATATGGATGTCGACGCCATCGCCTTCACCGGTTCCGGCCCGGTCGGCCGGCGGCTGCTCGAATATTCCGCTCGCTCCAATCTGAAGCGCGTCTTCCTCGAACTCGGCGGCAAGTCGCCGAACATCGTCTTTGCCGACGCCCCGGACCTGAAACAGACAGCGGTCGTCTCGGCCAATGGCATCTTCCGCAATTCCGGCCAGGTCTGCGTCGCCGGCTCGCGGCTTCTCGTCCAGTCAGCGGTCTACGACCGCTTCATGGACGAACTGCTCTCGGCAACCATGCGGCTCAAAGTCGGCGATCCGCTTGATCTCACCAGCGATGTCGGCGCGGTATCGAGCGCCGAACAGCTGGACAAGAACCTCGGTTTCGTCGCCAGGGCCACGGAAGAAGGTGCCCGTCTCGTCACCGGCGGCCAGCGGATGCTGACCGAGACCGGTGGCAGCTACATGGCGCCAACGATCTTCGAGAATGTCATGCAGGACATGCAGTTGGCGCGCGAGGAGGTGTTCGGGCCGGTGCTCGGCGTCATGCGCTTCGAGACCGAGGAGGAGGCGGTTCGGCTTGCCAATTCGACCGTCTACGGGCTTGCCTCCGCGGTGTGGACCGCCAATCTCTCCACCGCGCATCGCATGGTGCGCGCCATCAATGCCGGCGTCGTCCACGTCAACACCTATGGCGGCGCCGACATCACCGTGCCGCTCGGCGGCGTCAAGCAGTCCGGCTTCGGCCGCGACAAGTCGCTGCACGCGCTGGAGAAATATTTGGAACTGAAGGCGGCCTGGATCGCGCTTTGACGGCACGCTGAGCTCTCTGAGAATCTGACGACCTCCAGACGCGCGCAAGATCGCGCCGCGATCCGCTGCGGCCGGCCAAGCAGCGGCTTTTGCTCACGCTCTTGAAAATTTTGAGAGAATATTCCCGGCTTTGGCGAGAATGGCGAAACGCGTTCTTTGATAAACTTGATAGAATTTCTGAGGATGCGACCAAGGCTAGGCAATCCGCCTCGCTGCCATGACTTCACAACCGCAGAGATCAATCATGACTGACTTCAAGAACACTTTGCCATCTTCCCCCGGGTCAACCGTCAACCGGCGCAGTGGCCTTGCTCTGCTGTTCGCCTCAGTCGTCGCGATCGGCAGCCTGATTGCACCGCATGCGTCGTTTGCCGAGGACAAGAAGGCGATCAAGGTCGGCATCATCAGCGGCGAGGACGAGGACGTCTGGCGCGTCGTCGTCGCGCAAGCCGCCGAAAAGGGCCTTGCCATCGAGACGGTGGTATTCAACGACTACACCCAGCCCAACGAAGCGCTGGAGCGCGGCGAGATCGACGCCAACGCCTTCCAGCACCAGCCCTATCTCGACAACCAGATCAAGACGCAAGGCTACCACATCGTCCGTGTCGGCTATACCGGCGTCTGGCCGATCGGCCTCTACTCTAAGAAGTTCAGCAAGGTTGCCGACCTGCCCGAGGGCGCGGTCATTGGCGTGCCCAACGACCCATCCAATGAAGGCCGGGCGCTGCGCGTGCTGCAGAACGAGGGCGTGATCAAGCTCAGGGATGGCACCGGCATTCTGGCCACCACCGCCGACATCGCCGAGAACGCGAAGAAGGTGGTGATCAAGGAACTTGACGCCGGTATCGTCGGCCGCTCGGTCGAGGATCTCGATGCGGCCGTGGTCAACACCGACTGGGCGCTGAAAAGCGGCCTGTCGCCGGAAAACCGCATCGCGCAGGAGCCTATCGCCGACAATCCCTACCGCAACTTCATCGCGGTGAAGACCGGTAACGAGAACGAGGCCTGGGTGAAGACGCTGGTGGCTTCCTATCAGAACGAGGCGGTGAAGGCCGAGTTCGACAAGGTCTACAAGGGCACCGGCCTCAGCGCCTATTGATCCGGTCCTCGGCCGGAAGCCCGGTTCGAGAGCAACAGCGGTCCGCGCTCAGGCGCGGGCCGCGATTGCGTTTTCGGGAACAGGAATATTCATGAACCAGCATATCACGGCATCCGGGGAGACCGCCGATCCGACCCAGACCCGGCCCGACGCATCTCAGGATGTCGTGCGCCTTGTCGACCTGAAGCGCCATTTCGGTGTGACGGCGGCGCTCGACGGCATTTCGCTGACCGTGCGCAAGGGCGAGATCCTCGGTATCATCGGCCGCAGCGGCGCCGGCAAATCGACGCTGATCCGCTGCCTGAACGGGCTGGAACGGCCTGACTCCGGCGAGGTGTTCATCGAGGGCCGCGAGATCAGCCGGCTCGGCGAGCGCGACCTGCAGCCGCTGCGGCGGCGCATCGGCATGATCTTCCAGCATTTCAACCTGCTGTCGGCCAAGACCGTCGAGGACAATGTGGCGCTGCCGCTGAAGATCGAGGGCCGGCCGAAAGCCGAGAGGCTGAAGCGCGCCGCCGAACTGCTCGATCTTGTCGGCCTGTCGGAGAAAGCCAAGGCCTATCCGGCGTCGCTGTCGGGCGGCCAGAAGCAACGGGTCGGCATCGCCAGGGCGCTTGCCGCGCGCCCGGCGCTGCTCCTGTCGGACGAAGCCACCTCGGCGCTCGATCCGGAGACGACGCGCTCCATCCTCGCACTGCTCAAGGACATCAACCGGCAGCTTGGCCTGACCATCCTTTTGATCACCCATGAGATGGAGGTGATCCGTTCCATCGCCGACCGCGTGGCGGTGATCGACGCCGGACGCATCGTCGAGCAAGGGCCGGTCTGGTCGGTGTTTGCCGACCCACGCTCCGAGATCACACGCAGCCTGCTCGGCGCCATCAGGCCGCAGCTGCCGGCCGAGCTGGCAGCGCGGCTGCTGCCGGCGGCCGGTGCGGAAACCATCCTGCGCGTCGACGTGGCCGGCGAGGCGGCAAGCGGCCCGCTGCTGTCCGACCTTGCGATTGCGGTTCCGGGCGCCTTCCGCCTCGTCCATGGCGGCATCGACCATATCCAGCAGCAGCCGGTCGGCACGCTGTTCCTTTCGGTTCCCGGCAGCGATGCAAATCATCTTGCTGACATCATCACATTCCTGAAGGCTCGCCAGGCGCGGGTGGAGGTGCTTGGCCATGTCGCCAATCCTGTTTGAACTTCTGCTGCGTTCGATCTGGGAGACGGTGCTGATGACGGCCGCCTCCGGCCTCATCTCGCTGGTCTTCGGCCTGCCGCTCGGCCTGGCGCTGATTGCTACCGAACGCGGCGGCATTGCCGAAAGCCTTTGGGTGAACCGGGCGCTCGGCGCCATCATCAACGGTTTCCGCTCGGTGCCCTTCATCATCCTTCTGGTGGCGCTGATCCCGGTGACGCGGCTGATCGTCGGCACCTCGATCGGCACATGGGCAGCCATCGTGCCGCTGTCGATCGCCGCCACGCCCTATTATGCGCGCATCGCCGAAGTGTCGCTGCGCGAAGTCGATCGCGGGCTGATCGAGGCGGCGCGCGCCATGGGCGGCAACCGCTGGACGATCATCCGCGAGGTGCTGGTGCCAGAAGCCCTGCCCGGCATCGTCGCCGGCTTCACGGTGACGCTGGTGACGCTGATCGGTGCGTCAGCCATGGCCGGCGCGATCGGCGCCGGCGGCCTCGGCGACCTCGCCATCCGCTACGGCTACCAGCGTTTTGAGACGTCGGTGATGATCGCAGTGGTCATCGTGCTGATCATCCTGGTCTGCGGCATCCAATGGGTGGGGGATCGGTTGGTGGCGAGGCTGGATAGACGGGGGTGATTGTTAGGCCGACGAACTAGGCGATGATATCTTCTATCAGTGCTTGCAATGACGCTTCTGAACCGCTGAAACTGTCGATCATGGCTTGAATGACGCGATCCCGTCAAGGATGTCGTCATTGAATGTCAGGCCCGCGTGCTCGGCGAGCATCGCAAGGAAGGTGAGCTGGGTTCGGCCGTTGCCTTCGCGAAACGGATGCACGGCGTTGATCTCCGCGACGATGTGCGCCAGATGCTTCGCAAAGCTGGTGCCGTCGAGATGAGCTAAGCGGTCGGGATTGCCGAGTTCGCGAAAGACCCGCGCCATCTCGGTGGCGATGTGTTCGGGATAGCAGAACCAATTGCCGGCCTTGCCGATGCGGATGGTGCGCGGCTGACCGGCCCAGCCACACATCCTGGAACAGGTGCCGGTGCAGGCCGAGATAGTGACGGTAGTCGAGTTCGCCTGCCGGCAATGGCTCGTCAGCGCGAGTCAGGAACAGCGCGAGCTCGACTTCATCAAGCTCAGCCTGGTCGCGGATGTCCAACAGGTTAATGAGCACCGTCGTGCCGGGGTAGCACAGCGGATCGAACTCAGCGGCGTAGACCAACGTCTATTTCTTCTTGCGGATTTCTTCCTTGATGAGCGAACGCCGCTCATCACCGGACAGTCCGTGTCGTACGCCTAGGGCGAGTAATTTCGCCATGCGAGGCGATAAGGTCATGCCTTCCACGGCGCTGATTTTCTCGCCGCGCTCGCTGGTCAGCACGAACTGGCCGGTCTTGGCTGAACGGCTGGCTCGTGAGCTAGGAGACTTCATTTCGAGACAATATCATAACCATTGAGGAGAGACCAAAATGATTTCCAGGGTAAGCCCAGTTAGCCGCGCAACCTCCCCCCCTCGGGATCGAAGAACGGTATCGGCGCCACGACCGCCCGGCTCGGCCTGCCATCGATGTCTATGCTGAGTTCGGTGCCAATCGCGGTGAAAGGCAGCCGCAGGTGCGCCGTGGCCAGCACCTTGCCCAGGGAATAGCCGTGATCGCTGTAGGTGACGATGCCGGCGTCCTCGCCATCGGCCAGGACCCTGGCATCGGTGGCGGCCGGCGTGTCGCCGTCGAGGATCAGGCCGACCCATTGCTCGTCGAGGCCCTTGTCGCGGACCTTGAGCAACGCTTGCCGGCCGACGAAATCGCCCTTGTCGAACTTGATCCAGCGGTCGAGGCCGACATGGAACGGGGTGCGGCTCTCGTCCATGTCGATGCCGTGCGCCGGATAGGCCTTTTCCAGGCCCAGCGTGAACATTGCCAGCACGCCATAGGGTTTCAGGCCAAAGTCCCGGCCGGTCCGCATCAGCGCGTCCCAGACCGAAGCGGCCTCGTCGGCCGGCACGAACAGCTCGAAGCCGAGCTCGCCGGTGACCCCGGTGCGCGAGATCAGCACCCGCGTGCCGTTGATGTGGCCTGACGTGAACGACCAGCGTTTCAGCCCGTCCAGATCGGCATCCGAGATCATCGCCTTCAACAGTTCGCGCGAGCGCGGGCCCTGGATGGTCGGGAAGGCGATGGCTGCGGTTATGTCGGTGACATAGGCCTTGCGACCCTGCGCGTGATGCAACAGCCAGGGCAGCATCTTCAGGCGGTTGACCGAGCCGGTTACCAGCATGAAGTGCTCCGGACCCAACCGAAACACGGTGAGGTCGTCCATGATGCCGCCATCCTCGCGGCAGACCGTGGAATAGCGGACCTGGCCCGGTTTCATGGCAGCGGCATTATTGACGATGACATGGTTGACCAGCGCCTCGGCGTCCGGCCCCTTGATGTCCATCTTGCCCATGGTGCTGAGATCCTGCACGCCGACATTTTTGCGGGTGTTCAGATGCTCGTCGGCAATGCCGGAATAGGTTTTAGCGGAGATGAAATCGCCCCCGACACGACCCATGGTCGCGCCCAGCCCGACGATGCTGCTGTAGAAAGGGGAACGCCGCTCAGCCAAGGAAGTCTCCATCATTCAAGAAAAACGGCAGCGCCAGCCGGCGCTGCCGGAAGGCATGTTGTCGTCTCAGCTGCCGTAGACGTCGAAGGAGAAGTACTTGTCGTTGATTTCCTTGTACTTGCCATTGGCGCGCAGCGCGTCGATGGCCGCATTGAGCTTGTCGGCCAGTTCCTTATTGCCCTTTTGCAGCGCGATGCCGACGCCAGGGCCGTGAATGGCCGGATCGGCGGTCAGCGTGCCGAGCAGCTTGCAGCAGGCGCCGTCTGGCTTCTTCAACCACTCGGTCAGGATGATCGAGCCGTCCATCATCGCGTCGAGGCGGCCATTGGCCATGTCGGTGCGGGCATCGTCGCCCGTCGGATAGGCTTTGACCGTCGAGCCTGCATATTTCTGGTCGGCGAATTTCTGGTGGATGGTCGCGGTCTGCACGCCGAGCGCCTTGCCTTTCAGATCATCGGGCGACGTGCCCGCGATGGTCGAATCCTTGGGCACGGCGATAGCCGGCGG
The DNA here is from genome assembly GCF_003998165.1 of Mesorhizobium sp. M7A.F.Ca.US.007.01.2.1. Taxonomy (NCBI): domain Bacteria; kingdom Pseudomonadati; phylum Pseudomonadota; class Alphaproteobacteria; order Hyphomicrobiales; family Phyllobacteriaceae; genus Mesorhizobium; species Mesorhizobium sp. M7A.F.Ca.US.007.01.2.1. Next base: position 6,249 of record NZ_RZQP01000203.1, read on the forward strand.
CGTCTGGTAGTATTTGTGGGTGAACTCGACCTTCTCGGCCCGCTCGGGTGTGATGGTGATGTTGATGATCGCGTCGAACTTGCCGGCCTGCAGCGCCGGGATCGAGCCATCGAAATCCTGCACGCTGAACTCACACTCGGCCTTCATCTCAGCACACAGCGCCTTCCCCAGCTCGATGTCGAAGCCGCCCAGCGTGCCGTCGGCACTGGCGTAGTTGAAGGGCGGATAGGCGCCCTCGGTACCGATCCTGAGTTTTTTGTCCTGGGCGGAGGCGGCACCAGTGGCAAGGGTGAGGGCGACGGAAGCGGCAAGCACGAAACGACCGAAAAGACGCATGTTCGAGATCCCCGTTGAAAGCGGGAAGTCTACGGTCTTCCAGGCGCGCGGCGGAGACGGAAACGACATGCGCTGCGGCGATCACGGCGCGGCGAGCAGACCAGGCGAGCGATCGGTGATGTGTTAGCCGACGCGCTGCTTGTCGGTGGCCGTCCGGTCGATGGCCAACTCCCCGGCCGAGAGGACAACGCCAAACTTTTCGGTGGCTTCCTCTGATGTGTAGTACCCCAGCGCCACGTCGCGCAGCACAAGATCGGCATCGCGCTGCAGCGGATCGCCATAGCCGCCGCCGCCCGGCGTGCCGACGCGCACGCGGTCGCCGGCCTTGAGCGCAATGTCCTGTTCTTTGGACAAATGCGGCGGCACGTGTTCCTCGCCGTTGCGGAAGACGGTCACCGTGTTGACGGCGCCGTCCTTGCCGCCAAGCGCGCCCTGCGGGCCGAACCGGCCATGGTCCATGACGAAGGAAGCGCGGGCGTCGCCGCGCAGGATTTCCACCTCATAGGCGAGGCCGAAACCGCCGCGATGCTTGCCGGCGCCGCCGGAGCCTTCACGCAAGGCGTAGTGGCGGTAGAGCACCGGGAATGCCTGTTCCATGATCTCGACCGGCGGCGACTTGGAGATGCCGATGGTCGAGCAGCCATTGGTCAGGCCGTCATGGCCTGAATTGCCCCCATAACCGCCGCCGGAGATCTGATACATGACGTAGTCGCGGCCGCGTGCCGGGTCGTTGCCGCCGAGTGCGAAATTGCCGCTGGAACCGGCGGGTGCGGCGGTCACCTTGTCCGGCAATGCCTGCACCATCGCCGCAAACACCGCCTCGGCGATGCGCTGCGACACCTCGGCGGCGCAGCCCGAGACGGGCCGCGGATATTTGGCGTCGAGGAACGTGCCTTCCGGCCGCTTGACGATCAGGGGTTCAAACGCGCCGGCGCTGATCGGCACATCCGGGAAAATGTGGCGCATGGCGAGATAGACCGAGGATAGGGTCGTCGCCAGCACGCTGTTCATCGGCCCGGCGCAGGGCTTTGACGAATCGGTGAAATCGAAGGTCAGCGTGTCGCCCTGTTTTTCGACGGCGAGCGCGATGATCAGCGGCTCGTTGACCACCCCATCGGAATCGACAAAGGCCTTCGAATGGTAGGTGCCGTCGGGAATGGCTGAGATGTTGGCGCGCATCTGCTCGGCCGCGCGGCGGCGCAGTTCGGCGATCGCCGCGACAACAGTTTCGTCACCGTAACGATCCAGGATTCCATTCAGCCGATCCTGGCCGATCAGCAGTGCGGCGGCCTGGGCCCTGATATCGCCGATGCGCTGGTCGGCGACGCGGATGTTGGAGCAGATGATGGCGTAGATTTCCGGGTCGAGCACGCCCTTCTTGAACAGTTTGACCGGCGGCAGCCGCAGGCCTTCCTGCTCCACGGCAGTCGCCGAGGCTGAAAATCCGCCCGGCACCGAGCCGCCAATGTCGGGCCAATGGCCGGTGTTGGATAGCCAGCAGAAAATCTTGCCGTCCCGGTAGACCGGCATGGCGAAGCGCACATCCATCAGATGGGTGCCGCCGAGATAGGGGTCGTTGACGACGTAGATGTCGCCTGGTTCCGGCGGCAGGCAACGGCCGTCGGCGATCATCTCGATCACCGTCCTGGTCGAATACTGCATGACGCCGACGAACACCGGCAGGCCCTGGCTGCCTTGCGCGATCAGCGAACCGTCGACAGCCGAATAGATGCCGTCGGAACGGTCATTGGCCTCGGCGATGACCGGCGAGAAAGCGGCGCGAGAGAACGTAAGGTCCATCTCGTCGCAGACCTGCTGCAGGGCCGCCTGGAGGACCGAAAGGGTGATGGCGTCGAGCTTTGCCATATCAGGCCTCGCCAATGTCGATGATGATGTTGCCGTCAGCGTCGCTGCGTGCGCGGTCGCCGGGTTCGAGCACGGTGGTGGCATCCATCTGTTCGAGGATCGCCGGGCCTTCGATGATAGCATCGAGCGGCAGCTTTTCACGCGCATATACGGGCGTGTCGTGCCAACGGCCGGCATACCAGACCGGCCGGATTTCGCGCCGCGCCTCGTCCAGCGTTGCTGCGCGCCCCGCCGGATCGATCAGGCGCGACAGATCGATCGCCAGACGCACGCCGGTGACCGATGTATTGAGATTGACGAGATTGGCTCGGATTTCCGGCAGCTCGACCTTGAAGCGGGCGAAATAGGCCTTTTCGAAAAGCTGCTGCAGCGTTGCCCGGGTCACCGAGGAGGACGGCAGCGCCACGTTGATGATGTGGGTCTGGCCGACGAACTGCATGTCGGCGGAGTGGGTGACGCGGATCGTCTCCGGCTTTACCGCTTCCTTGCCGATCAGCTCCTCGCCTTCGTTTCGGTGCCGTTCCAATACCCCATGAAGGCGCGTTTCGTCGAGCACCGACACCGGCTGGTTGATGGTGTTGACGAAGTCGTGGCGCAGGTCGGCAACGACGCAGCCGAGCGCGTTGGTGATGCCTGGACGCGCCGGCACCAGCACCTTGGGCAGGCCGAGTTCGCGCGCCAGGGCAGTCGCATGCAGCGGCCCGGCGCCGCCAAAGGCGAACAGCGCGAAATCGCGGGGGTCATGACCGCGTGACACCGACACCATGCGGATGGCGCCGGCCATCTTCATGTTGCCGAGCCGCAGCACCGCGCCCGCCGCCTCGACGCCGGACAGGCCGGTCGGCTTGCCGATTTTCTCCTCGAAGATGCCGGTGACGCGCTCTGATGTGACCGGGTTTTCGACTGCCAGCAGCTTCTTCGGCGCCAGCCGGCCGAGCACCAGATTGGCGTCGGTGATGGTCGGATCGAGGCCGCCGCGCCCGTAGCAGATCGGGCCGGGGTTGGCGCCGGCGCTTTCCGGGCCGATCTGGATCAGGCCGGCCGCGTCGACGCGGGCGATCGAGCCGCCGCCGGCGCCGACCGTGTGCACCGCCACCATCGGCACATGGATCGGCATGGCATATTCGATCTCGATCTCGTTCGAGACAGCCGGCTCGGCATTGCGGATCAGCGCCACGTCGGTCGAAGTGCCGCCCATGTCGTAGGTGACGAGGTTTTCGAAGCCGGCACGTTTTCCGGTGTAGGCGGCGGCGATGACGCCCGAGGCCGGACCGGACATGACAGTCTTGGCCGATTCACGTGTGACGAAGCGGGCCGAGATCATGCCGCCATTGCCGTTCATGATCAGGAAGTCGCGGGCATAGCCTTTTGCAGCCAGTTCCTTGCGCAGCCGCTCGACATAACGCTCGAGGATCGGCTGCACCGAGGCGTTGACCGAAGCGGTGACGCCGCGCTCGAACTCGCGCGCCTCCGACAGCAGCGCATGGCCTGCCGTGATGTAGCCGTTCGGCCAGAGCTCGGCGGCAATTTCGGTGGCGCGCCGCTCGTGCGCCGGATTGGCGTAGGAATGCAGGAAATGGATGACGAGGGATTCGCAACCGGCCGCGATCAGCGTCTGCACCGCCTCGCGCATTTCGGCCTCGTCGAGCGGTGTGCGTATCTCACCCGACGCCTCGACGCGCTCCGACACTTCGAGCCTGAGATTGCGCGGGATGATCGGCACGAAGCTGCCGGTCATGCCATAGGCCTGCGGCCGCGTGCGCCGGCCAAGCTCGATCACGTCGCGAAAACCGCGCGTGGTGATCATGCCGGTTTTCGCCAGCCGGCGTTCGAGCACCGCATTGGTGGTGGTGGTCGTGCCATGCACGATGAGGTCGATGCCGTCGATCGGAAATCCGGTGGCGCCGAGTGCCGAAACGACACCGAAGGCCTGGTTGTCGACCGTGGTCGGCGTCTTGGCCAGATACACCCTGCCGCCATCGCTTCCGTCGATCAGGAGCAGGTCGGTGAAGGTGCCGCCGACATCGATACCGGCAACGACATTTCCCTGGGGATCGCGCGCTTGCGCCGAAATATTCTCTTCCATCGTCGAAACCCGAAATGCGCGGACTACGGATATGCGTCAGTTTGGAAAGCTGTTTTAAGGGAGCATCTTGACGCAAATATCGTTTGTATACTAATAAATTCCGGACACAAGAGCTTGCCGCTTTGGAGTGTGCGAACAGCACGCCGGGACCTGAATGGTCCGGGCGCGCAGGTGAAGGTTTGGCGCCCGCGTCCGTGAGCTGGGCCAGAAGGTTGGATTTGATGAACACCACATCCGCTCTCAACACCGTCGGCGCCCGACCGCTGCAGTTCCCGATTCCGGCCAATGTCTATGCCGAAACCGTGGTCTCGGTGAAGCACTACACCGACCGGCTGTTCTCGTTCCGCATCACCCGTCCGCAGTCGCTGCGCTTCCGCTCCGGCGAGTTCGTCATGATCGGCCTGCCCAATGCAGAGAAGCCGGTGTACCGCGCCTATTCGGTGGCGAGCCCGGCCTGGGACGAAGAGCTGGAATTCTTCTCGATCAAGGTGCCGGACGGCCCGCTGACTTCGGAGCTGCAGAAGATCCAGGTCGGCGACACCGTCATCATGCGCCAGAAGTCGACGGGCACGCTGGTGGTCGACGCATTGACGCCGGCCAAGCGGCTGTTCATGATCTCGACCGGCACCGGCATCGCGCCCTTCGCCAGCCTGCTGCGCGACCCCGACACCTACGAAAAATTCGATCAACTGATCCTGACCCATACCTGCCGCGACAATGCCGAGATGACCTATGGCCAGGAGCTGGTCGCAGCACTTGAAAGCGACCCGCTGATCGGTGAACTGACCACTGGGCGCGTCACGCTCTACAATTCGACGACCCGCGAGGAATCGGCACGCATGGGCCGCATCACCGCGCTGATCGGCTCCGGCAAGTTCTACAGCGATCTCGGCATCGACAAGCTCAACCCGGAAACCGACCGGATCATGATCTGCGGCTCGATGCATATGCTGAAGGACGTCAAGGAACTGGCCGAAAGTCTCGGCTTCGAGGAAGGCTCGCTGAGCCATCCGGCGACTTTTGTCGTCGAGCGCGCCTTCGTCGGCTGAGCCGCACCAACATCTCGAAGTCTACGTTTTTGACCGCACGGTCAAAAACTGCTGCTTTCGCCGCCTTTTTCGGTTATGACCGCCCGCAGGACTCGTGAAGTACGGCTTCACGGGCTATCTTCGGCATACGTCGCTGAAT
>NZ_RZQP01000204.1:0-11653 GCF_003998165.1 Mesorhizobium sp. M7A.F.Ca.US.007.01.2.1
GCTCCAGCAGGCGCACCAGCGCGCGGCCGAGCGTCGACTTGCCCGAACCGGATTCGCCGACAATGCCGGTCACCGAGCCCCGCGGCAGGTCGAAGTCCAGGCCCTTCAGGATTTCGACCAATGGCGCGCGGCCGATCAGCGGCTTGCGCGTCATGTCGGGCAGCGCGACCTTCAGCCCGCGCACGGAGAACAACGGTTCAACCATGCGGCCGCCTCCAGACTTGGTCGGCGGCAGCGATCTCCGAAGCAAGTCCGGCCAGCACCGCCTCGTCCACCGGTCTTAGCGAGGCGAAAGGATCGGTGTAGCGTGGCGTCGCCGCGATCAGCGCCCGTGTGTAGGGGTGCTGCGGCGCGGCGAAGAGCGCTGCGGTCTCGGCCTCCTCCACCACCTTGCCGGCATAGAGCACCGAGACCCTCTGGCTGATCTTGGCGACGACGCCGAGATCATGGGTGACGAACAGGATCGCGGTGCCGTGCTCGCGCTGCAATTGTGCGATCAGCCGCAGGATCTGCTTCTGCACGGTGACGTCGAGCGCCGTGGTCGGCTCGTCGGCGACGATCAGCCGTGGCTCGGCGGCGAAGGCGGCAGCGATCAGCACGCGCTGGCGCATGCCGCCGGACAGTTCGTGCGGATAGCTTTTGAGCACGCGGTCGGGGTCGCGGATCTGCACCTCGTCGAGCAACTGGCGAATGCGGGTATCGGCCTTCTCGCCACTCCAGCCGAGGATGCGCACCAGCCGGTCGGTCATCTGCGAGCCGATGCGGCGCGACGGGTTGAGCGCGGTCAGCGGGTCCTGCGGGATTAGCGCCGTGCGTGCCCCAATCAGCGTGCGCCGCGCCTTGGGCTGCAATTTGCCGAGGTCTTCGCCCTCGAGCCGCATGTCGCCTTCGACGATGCGCACGCTCGACGGCAGCACACCGAGCACCGCCTTGCCGATCATCGTCTTGCCGGCGCCGCTTTCGCCGACCAGCGCGCGGACCTCGCCGGGCTGAACGGCAAGCGACACCGAGCGCAATACGCGCTGGCCGTTGGGCAGCACGGCGCTCAGATCCCTGATGTCGAGACAGGCGTTCATCGCAGCACCGGATCGAAACGCGTCTTCAGCGCCTCGCCGAACTGGCTGAACGACAGCACGGTGAGGATGAGCGTGATCAGCGGGAACACCAGCACCCACCAGGCCTGATGGATCGACAGCCGGCCCTCGGCGATGATGCCGCCCCAGGTCGGGTCGTCGGTCGAGATCGACAGATTGACGAAGGACAGGATCGCCTCGACGATGACGGCGATGCCCATTTCCAGCGACAGCAGCGCCACGATTGACGGCACCACATTGGGCAGCACTTCGCGCAGCATGATGCCGATGCGGCCATAGCCGGCGATGCGGGCATTCTCGACATAATCCATGCGCGACTGGCCCATCGTCTCGGCACGGATCACCCGGCAGAAACGCGTCCAGTCGATGATGGCGATGGCCAGGATGACGGAACTCAAGCCCGTGCCGAGCACCGCAACCAAAAGGATGGCGAACAGCACCGGCGGAAATGCCATCCAGACATCGACGATGCGCGAGATGATGCGGTCGGCCCAGCCGCCGAAATAGCCGGCTATGAGCCCCAGCATCGAGCCGACCAGGCAGGCGGCGATGGCCGCGGCGAAAGCGACGATGAAGGCGATGCGGCCGCCGAAGATCAGTCGCGACAACAGATCGCGGCCGAGGCTGTCGGTGCCGAGCCAATAGCCGGGTTCGGCGCCGGCCATCCAGAACGGCGGCAACCGTTCCAGCATCAAATCCTGCGCCAGCGGATCCTGCGGCGCGACCAGCGGCGCGAAGATTGCCGCCAGAAGCGCCAGCAGCAGCCAGCCGCCGGCCAGCCACAGACGCGGCGACACAGCTCGTCTTTGAGCGCGGCCCTCATCCATGGCGCAGCCTTGGATTGAGCAGTGCGTACATCATGTCGACGCTGAGGTTGATCAGCACGAACAGCAGCGCGAAGACCAGAACGATGCCCTGGATCAGCGGCAGGTCGCGGTTGATGACGGCGTCGATCGCCATGTTGCCGAGGCCTTCATAGGAAAACAGCCGTTCGACGATGACGGTGCCGCCGATGAGGAAGGTGAACTGCACGCCGACCAGCGTCAGCGTCGGCAGCGCGGCATTCTTCAGCGCTTCGCGCAGGATGACCTGTGTTTCCGAGAATCCCTTGACCCGCGCCAGCACGACGTAGTCGAGGTCGAGCACTTCCTTCAGCGACTGTTTCAGCAGCTGCGAGATGATCGCCGCCAGCGGCAGCGCCAGCGCCACGGCCGGCATCAGCATGTGTTTCAGCAGATCCCAGGTCAGGTCGAGGCGCAGACGAAGCAAGCTCTCGAACAGATAAAACTGGGTGACGAAGGGCAGGTCGAGCTGCGGCGACACCCGGCCGGAAATGTCGAAGATCGGCACCAGCACGCCGAACAGCAGGATCAGCACCAGGCCCCACAGGAAGTCGGGAATGGAAAGCGCCGCGCCGCTGGCGATGTCGATGCCGGCCTCGACCGCCGTGCCGCGTTCGCGCGCGCCGATGATTGCCGTCGTGCCGCCGAGCGCCACCGCCATCACAAGCGCGACGATGGCAAGCTCCAGCGTCGCTGGCAGCCGGTTGAAGACGAGACCCAGCACATCCTGCCTGAGCGAAATCGAGGTGCCGAAATCGCCCCTGGCGACGCCTGACAGCCAGATGAAGAATTGCTGCACGATGGTCTTGTCGAGGCCGTAGAGCGCTCGCAGCCGGGCAATGTCGGCATCCGTAGCACCAGGCGGCAGCATCATGGCGATCGGATCGCCGGGCGCGACGCGGATCACGACAAAGACGACGATGGCCACGCCGAACAGCGTGATCAGCATCGTCAGCAGACGGATCAGGAATCTTTGCAGGAGCATTCTGGCGTAGGCCTACTGCGTGCAAGCGACTGATGGAGCGAAAACCCCCTCATCCGGCCGCTTCGCGGCCACCTTCTCCCCGAGGGGAGAAGAGGTCGCTGACGGCTGAGCCAGTCTCTTCTCCCCAGCGGGGAGAAGGTGGCCCGAAGGGCCGGATGAGGGGGCCTGCGCAAGTTGAGAGAAGGCATGCCGGCTTTGCGACAGCGCGCCTTTCTCGACTCTCTCAGGCCGGGGTCATCAGGGCCGGCAGCAGTGCGCCCGACACATGCTGAACCACATTGACGCCCTTGGCATGGACGATGGGCTGCGCATACTGCATCAGCGGCAGCACATAGGCCTGCTCGGCGATGTATTTGTCGACAGCCTTCCAGCCGGCGATGCGCTTGGCCTCGTCCTTCTCGCCCCACAAGGGGTTGATCATGTCGATCAAATCCTGGCTGTCCCACACCGAATGCGGGCTCGGGCCGTACATGGCAAAGCCGGTCGAGGTGGTCGGATCGCCGATGGCGTTGCCCCAGTTGTAGAAGGCGGCCGGCGCCAGCTTATCGGCGGCGCGCAGTTCGTAGTGCTTTGCGATCTCGTAGACCTCGATCGTCGCCTCGATGCCGACCTTGCGCCACATGCCGACGATCGCCTGGATCATCTCATAGTCCTTGGGCTTGAAGCCCTTGGTCGTCTGGATGGTGAACTTGACCGGCTTTTCCGGCGAATAGCCGGAGGCAGCCAGCAATTCCTTGGCCTTTTCCGGATTGTGCTCGACCTTGATCGACGCGTCGTAGGATGCGTATTCCGGCGTTTCCAGCGTATCGATCGGCTGTCCGTAGCCGCGCAGCAGGCGATCGACCAGCAGCTTCTTGTCGACGGCCATCACGGCGGCCTGACGGACGTTCTTGTCCAGCATCGCCTCGATGTCGTTGAAGAAGATCATGCCGATGTCGGAAACGTTCTTGCACGAGCCGGCCAGCCCGTCCTTGGCGATCAGCCGGTCATACTCCTCGTAGGGGATTTCGAGCGTCACTTGCGAGGAGCCGGATTCGATCTCGGCGACGCGGCTTGCCGCGTCGGCGACGAACTTGATCGTCACATTCTCGAAGGCCGGCTTGCCGCCCCAGTAGTTCGGGTTTGCCTTGAGCCGCAGGAAAGCGTTGCGCTCGAACTTTTCCACCATGTAGGGGCCGGTGCCGATCGGCGCCTTCTCGAAACCTTCGGCGCCGACCTTCTCGTAATAGGCCTTCGGCATGATGTAGCCGGTCAGGAACGACATCCATTTGAAATAGACCGGGTCGAACTGCACGACGTCGCCGGTGATCTTGTTGCCGTCGATCTTGAAGTTGTTGACGTTCTTCCAGACGAACTGGATCGGGTTGCCGGTCTTTTCGTCGCCTGCCCGCTGTAGCGACCAGACGACGTCCTCGGCCGTGAACGGCGAGCCGTCATGCCAGGTCACGCCTTCGCGCACCGTCATCATGATCTTGGTGCGGTCGTCGTTCCAGCCCCATTCGGTGAGCAGGCCGGGCGCGAAGGACAAATCGGGCTTCTGCGGGATGAATTGATCGAACACCGACTGGTAAAGCCCCTGGATGGTCGGGTTGACGGCCGACGGGCCGGTGGTTGGATCCCAGGATGGCAGGTTGACGTTGTAGGCGATGGTCAGTTCGCCGGCGGCCGCCCTAGCGATCTGCGGCAGGCCGACGGCGGCCACCCCGAGTGCCGCGGCGCTGTATCCCAGCAATTCACGTCTGTTGATTGTCATGGTCGTTCCCCTTGTTGGTTTTGTTTCTGCGCGGCGTCTTCATGTCATCGGTTCAGGCTTCTTGGGCAGCAGCGCCTTGCCCCTCGTAGCCTCAAGGAAATCTCCGGCTCCTACCTCCCGCCAAGCTGTTGTGCGAGCATGAAGCCCGACGCCGCACCTGTGCCGGCGCCCGGCCATGTCGCGGCTCCAGTGAGGTGCAGATGCGCCACCGGCGTGTTCCAGCCGGCATAGTTGCGCGCCGGGCGGAATAAAAAGTTCTGCGCCAGATGATGGCTGCCGCAGACCTGGTCGCCACCGACGAGATTCGGGTTCTCACGCTCGAGGTCGATGGGCGAGAAGACGGCGCGGCCGAGGATCTTGTTGCGCAGGCCGGGCGCATAGGTCTCGATGATGTCGAGGACACGCTCGGCGTAGACCTCCTTGACCTTGTCCCAATGGTCCGGTGCGATCTTGCCGGCGGCATCGCCCAGGATTTCGGCCGGCAGCATGCGCACTTGCACCCACAGCACATGCTTTCCCTGAGGCGCCCGCGACGGGTCGATCGCCGTCGGCTGGCCGACCACCAGCACAGGCTCGTCCGGCAGCATGCCCGCCATGGCCTGCTGATAGGTGCGCGACATGGCGTCGAGCGACGGCGACAGATGCACATAGGCGAACTGCCGAAGCTCCGCTCCGGCACGCCAATCCGGCAAATCGTCCAGCGCCAGGTGGATCATCATCGTGCCTGGCGCATGGCGGAATTTCTGCATCGCCGTGTCGAAGCCGGCGTCGCCCGAACCATTGGGCAGCAATCTGCCCGTCAGCGCCTTGGGCGCGACGCCGGCAATGACTGCCCTGGTGGCGGTATGCGACTCGCCCGAAGCGAGCCGTACGCCGGTCGCCCTGCCGGCGGAAACCGTGATCTCGGCGACTTCGGCGCCGGTGACGATCTTGCCGCCGGCGGAGGTCACCATGCCAGAGAGGGCACGGATGATGGTATCGGCGCCGCCCTTGCCCAGCACCATGCCGAAACTCTGGTTGGCCATCGATTCCAGATAGGGGAACACGGCACCGCCGGCGATATCCGGGGCGAAGTCGAGATGCATGCCCCAAGTGGCGAGCGTTGCCCTGATATGCGGCGACTCGAAAGTTTCCTCCAGCCAGGCGCGGGGTGAGGACAGCAGCAGCCGGCCCGTATCGAGCGAACCGGCGATGCCCTTCTTGCGCCACAGGTTCCACGCCGTGCCGGCAAGCGCGCGGGCACTCATCGGCGAACCCAGCAGCCGGAACAGGTGTTCGGCCTCCGCCGGGAAGGCGGCGACCAGCCTGCGCCATGTGGCGGCGTCGGCGGCGGAGAAGGCGGCGATGCGCGCGGCCGTCTTTTCCAGATCGTTGCTGACGCCGAACCAGCGCCCGTCAGGGAATGCGCTGGCGAAACAGTCGGCGACCGGGGCGAACTCCAGCCCCTGCGCTTTCAATTCATTTGCATATTTCCGGTGGAAGGCCGAGCCGGCGAAGAGGCTGAGGTTCATCGCGCCGAAATCGTGGCGGAAGCCGGGAAGGGTGAATTCGCGCGTCTGGACGGCGCCGCCGATTATCGCGCCGCGCTCGAAAACCCCTGTTTTCCAGCCTTTGAGCGCCAAATGCGCGGCGCATGCCAGACTGTTGTGGCCCGCCCCGACAAAGATGGCGTCGAACTCGCTCACGCCCCGTCCCCATTTCCTTTATGCTTAAAGATAATTGCAGATGCATATGTTTTCGTCTAGTAGGATATTAAGGGCCGAGACGAGCCTTGATCATCACACGAAAGAGGGAACTTCAAACCATGGACACGCAAAAACTCCTCGGCGAAGTCGCCGGCCAGCTTCTTTCAGGCGCCATCAAGGTGGTCGACCTGTCGGCGCCGCTCGGGCCGGACACGCCGTTGATCAAGCTGCCGCCGGAACTCGCCGTCGACACGCCGAAGGTCGAGATCCACAACATCTCCCGTTACGACAAGAACGGTCCGTGGTGGGCCTGGAACTGGCTGAAGCTCGGCGAACATTCGGGCACGCATTTCGACGCGCCGCAGCATTGGATCAGCGGCAAGGATTATCCGGACGGCGCCACCGACACCATTCCGGCGCAGAATTTCGTCGGCCCGGTCAATGTCATCGACTGTTCGAAGGAAGCCGCCGCCGACCCCGATTTCCTGCTCACCGTCGACCACATCAAGGCCTGGGAAGCCGAGCACGGTGCGATCAATGCCGGCGAATGGGTGGTGATGCGCACCGACTGGTACAAGCGCAACGGCTCGGAAGCCGAGTTCCTCAATGCCAACGAGACCGGCCCGCACACGCCCGGCCCGACGGCCGAAGCCATCCAGTTCCTGATCAGCAAGGATATCAAGGGCTGGGGCTCGGAGACGATCGGCACCGATGCCGGCAAGGCCGGTGGCATGGAGCCGCCATTCCCGGCGCACACGCTGATGCACAAGGCCAACCGCTACGGTCTCGCCAGCCTCTGCAACCTCGACCAGCTGCCGCCGAAGGGCGCCATCCTGATCGCGGCGCCGCTCAAGATCGAGCACGGCACCGGCAGCCCGATCCGCGCGCTGGCACTGGTGTCGAAGCAATAAAGCGAGGTGGGTCTTCGGGAGAAGATCATGCGCGAAGGCGAAACTGGAATAGTGGGTAAAGGGTGGCAGGCTTGTAGCGCCAGCGCTCTATGGCGCCCCCCTCTGTCCTGCCGGACATCTCCCCCTCAAGGGGGGAGATTGGCCTTCACAATGGTTTTCGCCAATCTGCGACGTTGCAGGATTGAGTGGGGCGCCGAAGCTGCCAATCTTCCCCCAAGAGGGGGAGATGGCCGGCAGGCCAGAGGGGGGCGCCGTAGAGCGCAATTCCACGCGATTGAACTCCACTGCCCGCAAGCAAAGAGCAACCGCCAATGACCGCCCCCGATCACATCATCGTCGGCAGCGGCATCAACGCGCTGGTCTGCGCGGCGATGCTTGGCGGCAAAGGGGCGCGTGTGCTCGTCCTCGATCGCAACGACCGCATTGGCGGTTGCTTGCGCACCGAGGAGATCACCGCACCCGGCTTCATCCATGATGTGATGGCGACGACCTTCGTGCTGTTCATCACCTCGCCGGCCTTTGCGGCACTGGGCGCCGATCTCGCGCGCCACGGGCTGGAGTTCTGCCACACGGGCACGCCGACGGGCGTGCTGCGGCCGGATGGCAGCCATGCCGTGCTCAGCACCGACCGTGCCGCCAACATCGCCGCCCTCAATGCAATCGCGGCAGGCGACGGTGACCGGCACGCGGATGATGTCGGCGGCATCGAACGCAATGCCGGCCTGCTGTTCGGCTTGCTCGGCGGCAGCCTGTGGTCCTACCCGACAGCGAAGCTGCTTGCCGGTGATGGCTGGCGGCGTGGCCCGCGCGGCCTTGCCGCCTTCCTCGGCGAAGCTCTGGTGCCGGCGCGCGGCTGGCTCGAAAACACCTACCGGTCCGAAACCATCCGCGCGCTGTGGGCACCCTGGGTACTGCATGCCGGGCTTGGACCCGAGGACGCCTTCTCCGGCCAGATCGCCAAGGTCATCGCCTTCGCGCTGGAGGCGGCCGGAGCCCCTATCGTCAAGGGCGGCGCTATGAACCTGCTTGCCGCCTTCGAGGCTTTGATCCGAGAACGCGGCGGCGATGTCCGCACCGGCGCCGATGTCGCTTCGATCGTTCAAAGTAATGGCCGGGCAACCGGCGTGCGGCTGGCCTCGGGCGAGACAATCAATGCCGACAAGAGCGTCATCTGCTCGGTTACGCCAACGCAGCTCTATGGCAGGCTGCTTGGCGCGGATGCACCCAAAGCCGATGTCGAGGCGACGCAAAAGTACCGCTACGGCAAAGGCAATTTCCAGATCCACTATGCCCTCGACAAGCCGCCGGCATGGCGGGGCGATGGCTTGGACAAGGTGGCGCTGCTGCATCTGACCCCTGGACTGGACGGCGTATCGAAGGCCTGCAACGAGGCGGCGCGCAGCATGCTGCCGGAGGTGCCGACCATCTGCGTCGGCCAGCCGCACGCGCTCGACCCGTCGCGCTGCCCGGAGGGCAAGGCGATCCTGTGGCTGCAGCTGCCAGAGGCGCCTCGCTTTATCAAGGGCGACGCCGCAGGCAAACTGCAGGCCCCGGCCGACGGGCAATGGACCGACGCGTTGCGCGAGGCCTATGCCGATCGCGCCGAAGCGATCCTCGCCAGCCATATCGACGGCTTCAAGGACAGCATCATCGCGCGCCGCGCCTATTCGCCGGCCGATCTCGAAGCGATGAACATCAACCTGGTCGGCGGTGACCCCTATGGCGGTTCCTCGACCATCGACCAGTCTTTCCTGTGGCGGCCGTTCAAGACCAGCCGCAACCATCAGACCGGCATCAAGGGTCTCTACCATATCGGCGCCTCGACCCACCCGGGTGCGGGTCTAGGCGGCGGTTCCGGATTTCTCCTGGCGGGGAGGCTGTGATGGAAGAGAAGGTCGCGGAAAAGCGCCAGCGCATTTCGACCCTGGGGCAGATCGGGCTGCAGCAATTCGCGCCCTATCTGATGAACCGCATCATGGGCCGCTACAACGCCACCTTGCGCGACGATTTCCGCAAGCAGGGCCTGACCATCCCGCAGGTCCGCACGCTCGCCGTGCTGTCGGTCACCGACGGTATCACCGTCAACGACCTCTCGGTCTATACGGTCATCGAGCAATCGACCTTGAGCCGGACCCTCGATACGCTGGAGCGCCAGGGTCTGGTGCGACGCGAGCAGGGTGTCACCGACAGCCGAATCCGCCATGTGTTCCTGACCGACGAGGGCCGCGCCGAGTTCACCCGCGCCTGGCCGGCCATGCACGACGCGTTCGAAGCGATGTTCGACGACATCGACGATGCCGAATATTCCGCACTCATCGCCACGCTTTTGAAGATGCTGAAGAACATTCGCAAGCACGACATCTAGACCTACGCGCCGCCAGCGCTGGCGGTAACGGAAGGGAGAAAAAGAATGGCCGAACGGTCTTTTGCCAGGGAAGTCGAAAAACTCAGGCTCGGTGCCGGCGAGGAGTTTGCCGGCGAAGGCATTCTCGCCATCACCAAGGCGCTGCTGCAATGCGGCGTCGGCTATGTCGGCGGCTATCAGGGCGCGCCGATCAGTCACCTGATGGACGTGCTGGCCGACGCGCAGGACATTCTGGGCGAGCTCGGCGTGCATTTCGAGGCCAGCGCCTCGGAAGCCACTGCCACCGCCATGCTGGCGGCGTCAGTGCATTATCCCATTCGCGGTGCGGCGACCTTCAAGTCGACCGTCGGCACCAATGTTGCCTCCGACGCGCTCGCCAATCTCGCCTCCGGCGGCGTCACCGGCGGCGCGCTGATCATCGTCGGCGAAGACTATGGCGAGGGCTCCTCGATCATGCAGGAGCGCAGCCATGCCTTCGCCATGAAAAGCCAGGTGTGGCTGCTCGACCCGCGACCGAACCTGCCATCGATCGTCAAGGCGGTGGAGGATGGTTTCGAGCTGTCGGAGATTTCCAACACGCCGGTCATGCTGCAGGTGCGCATCCGCTGCTGCCACGTGCATGGCCATTTCATCGCCAAGGACAACAAGCGACCGCCGATGACGGTCGCCGATGCCCTCGACGCGCCGCGCCGCGACACCGGCCGCATCGTGCTGCCGCCCGCCTCCTTCCTGCATGAGAAGGAGAAGGTGCAGAAACGCTGGCCGGCGGCGGTCGACTTCATCGCCAAGAACAAGATCAACGAGTTCTTCGGCTCGGACCATGGCTCGGTCGGCATCGTCATGCAGGGCGGCATGTACAATTCGGTCATCCGCGCGCTGCAGCGGCTCGGCCTTGCCGACATTTATGGCGACACCGACGTGCCGCTCTATGTGCTCAATGCCGTCTATCCCTTGATCGATGACGAGTTCCTGTCGTTCTGCGAGGGCAAGCAGTCGGTGCTGGTCGTCGAGGAAGGCCAGCCCAACTACATCGAACAGGCCTTTGCTTCGATGCTGCACAAGGCCGGTCGAGGCACCAGGCTGGTCGGCAAGGAGCACCTGCCGATGGCCGGCGAATATACCGGCCAGGTCATGCTCGACGGCATCGGCGCCTTCCTGCGCGCCGAGGCGCCGCATCTTTTGCCGGGCGAGGTGCGCGCGCCCAACAAGGTTGGCGACGGCGTTGATGCCGCCGACCTCATCAATGTCGTGCCGGGCCGTCCGCCGGGCTTCTGCATCGGCTGCCCGGAACGGCCGATCTTTGCCGCGACAAAACTGGTCGAGCAGGAGCTAGGCAAGCATCACATCGCCTCCGACATCGGCTGCCATCTGTTCTCGATCATGCCGCCTTTCGAGCTCGGCGCCACCACCATGGGCTACGGGCTGGGCCCGGCCTCCGCCTCGGCCTTCAATTCGCCTGATGCCAAGCGGCGGTCCATCTCCTTCGTCGGCGACGGCGGCTTCTGGCACAACGGCCTGACCTCCTCAATTGGCAACGCGGTGTTCAACAAGAACGACGGCGTCATCGTCATCGTCGATAATTTTTACTCGGCCGCCACCGGCGGCCAGGACATCCTCTCATCCCGCGCCGGCAACAAGACCAAGTCGACGAAGCATCCGATCACCGAGGCGGTCAAAGGCATGGGCGTCAAATGGCTGCGCCATGTCAACCGCACCTATGACGTGACCAAGATGCAGGACACGCTGCGCGAGGCGCTGACGACGGAGGAGAAGGGGCCGAAAGTCATCGTCGCCTCGTCCGAATGCATGCTCAACCGCCAGCGCCGCGAAAAGCCGCTGGTCGACAAGGCGATCAAGGGCGGGACCCGTGTCATGAAACCGAAGTTCGGCGTCGATGAGGACATCTGCACCGGTGACCATGCCTGCATGCGGCTGTCCGGCTGCCCATCGCTGTCGGTCAAGTCGCTCGACGATCCTTTGCGCGACGATCCGGTCGCGCATATCGACCAGAGTTGCGT
>NZ_RZQP01000205.1:0-11636 GCF_003998165.1 Mesorhizobium sp. M7A.F.Ca.US.007.01.2.1
GCGGAGGTGCTGCGGTCTTGAGCATCAGCGAGCCGGCCGTGGTTGGCTCGCCGGCGACATCGAACAAATCCTTGATCGAGACGATGGTGCCGTCGAGCGGCCCGAGCGTCACGCCGGCTTGGCTGCGCGCATCGCTGGCATCGGCCGCGGCCCGCGCGGCTTCGGCATAGAGCTTCGTGAACACACGCTCTTCGCCGGCACGGGCGGCGAGGCGCGCAAGGATGGTTTCCAGATGATCACGGACGGATTGCATTTTCGGGTCGGACTCCGGACGCCTTGAACGTCTTAAGGGATAGCGGCCAGTGCCTGGCTTGCCGAGACTTAACCCGGCGCAGACGGTTTTGCACCCTGTCGAATGCGAGGAAAATCCGATGCTCTACAAAGGCAGTTGCCACTGCGGCAAGGTCGCCTTCGAATTCAAGGCCGAACTGACCAGCGCCATCAGGTGCAATTGCTCGATCTGCTCGCGCAAGGGCGCCCTGTTGTGTGCCATCCCGCACGGGACCTTGCGGGTCCTGGCCTGGGGCGACGATTTGGGCACCTACACATTCGGCAATCATGCCATCGCGCACCGGTTCTGCCGGGCCTGCGGCATCCATCCCTTTGCGGAGGATGTCCGCGAGGGCCGTGAACGCAGCGCCTACATCAACATCAACTGCGTGGCCGATCTCGACCCCTCGACCCTGTCGGTCTTCGATTTCGACGGGCGGTCGGCCTGAGTTCGTTCGTCGCTGCCGTCACAACGGCGTCGACCCGAAAACCGTGATGGTTCTCGGGCCGACGCGCAGGTGTCAGGGAAACCTGATTGCGGCGAGGCTACTCGGCCTGCTTCGGGCCGCGCAGGAACACCACGCTGGCCGCCAGCAATGTCGCCGCGCCGCAATGGGCGAAGGCACTGGCGACGCCGGTGTGGTCGACCAGCAGGCCGCCGAAGACGGCGCCGAGCGCGATCGCCACCTGGAACGTCGCCCACCATCAGTCCGCCGGCGCTTTCTGCCTGGTCGGGTGCTGCCCGCACCAGCCAGCTCCGCAGCCCGACCGGAACCGCGCCGAAAGCAAAGCCCCAGACCGCAACGGCGGCAGCGGCGATCGTCGGCGAAGCTCCGAAAACCAGCATCGAGGCGGCGGCCGGTGCGATCAGCAAGGGCGCCAGCCCAACGGCTGCCTTGAGGCTGCGCTCGGCCAGGATGCCGCCGGCGACATTGCCGAAGAAGCCGCCAATGCCATAGGCCAGCAGCACCAGCGAGATCGTCTCGATGTCGAGCACGGGGACCTTCTCGAGGAAGGGACGGACATAGGTGAAGCCGGCAAAGTGTCACGAAGCGACCAGCAGCGCCACTCTGATCGACGGACGCTTCAGCACGTCGAGCAAGGTGCGGAAGCTTGCCACACCCACGGGGGGGCAATTTCGGAATGGTGGCCAGCTGCACCAGCAGCGCCAGGGCGGCGACCACGGTCGCAATCATGAAGGCCGTGCGCCAGCCCCAGATGTCACCGACATAGGCGCCGACCGGCGCCGCACAGACGGTCGCCAGCGAAACGCCGATCAGGATGATCGACATGGCGCGCGGCATCAATCGCATCGGCACCAGCCGCAGCGTGGCCGTGGATTGCCGGGTCTGGATGAATTGCCAAGCCTTCCGGACGCAATGCCATTGCCAGGCCAACCGCATGCAATAGCTTGCCAGAACCAGGCAGCGAGAGGCCGGCGGCAAGCCGGTCCGAAGAGGAGAACCAATGCCAAATCATCCGAAGCTCATCGCACTCGCCGTCATGCTTGCGGTTCCCGGGCGCGCCTTTGCCCTCGAGGACAGCTACCTGCCGGCCGACAAGATCCCCTATGTGGCGGAAGTACCCGACCAGCCGCATCGTCTTGGCCCATTGTGGGGCGAGCGGGCCAAGGGTCCGGCAGGCACGTTGCTGAAGGTTCCCGGCAACTGGCGCGCACCGGTCCATGCGCACACCGCGGATTACCGTGCGGTGGTCATAAAGGGGATGTGGGCGCACTGGCAGATGGATGGCGGCGAGGCGACCAAGGTCGAACTGCCTCCTGGATCCTACTGGACCCAGAAAGCCAATGAGATGCATGACGACGCCTGCGTCTCCGACACGGAATGCGTGATCCTGCTGATCAACGACACGCCCTACGAAACCTACTTCCAGAAATAGGCTCGCATGCAGCCTATGAGGCGTGTCGCAAGCTGACGCCGCTGCCCTTGTCGAACAGCACCACCTTGTCGGGGTTCCAGGCAAAGCGCACCGCCTGCTCGATGGCGACATCGGTCCTGGCCGGCACGGTGGCACGCAGTGTCGTGTCGCCGACGCGCAGCGTCAGGATCTTTTCGACGCCGTGGTTCTCGACGTCGTGGACACGCGCCTCGACCGGCGCGCCGCTCTCGAGATGGACGTCCTCGGGACGAATGCCGAAGACGAGCGGGCGACCATCGGTCGCCCCGCCCGCCTTGGCACCCCCTGAAAAAGGCAATTCGAAATTCAGCGGCGCCATCACCGCGCGGCCGTTCACGAGCTTGCCGTCGATGAGGTTCATCGGCGGCGAGCCGACGAAGCTCGCCACATAGGTGTCGCGTGGATTGTTGTAGATCTCATGCGGTGTGCCGGTCTGGACGATTCGGCCATGGTTGAGCACGCCGACCTTGTCACCCATCGACATCGCCTCGATCTGATCGTGGGTGACGAACAGGAAGGTGGCGCCGAGCTGTATCTGCAGGTTCTTCAGTTCAGTCCGCAGCGCCTCGCGCAGCTTGGCGTCGAGCGCAGACAGCGGCTCGTCCATCAGGAACACACGCGGCTTGCGCACGATGGCGCGGCCGATCGAGACGCGCTGCATCTCGCCGCCGGACAGCCGATCCGTCTTGCGGTCGAGCAGATGCTCGATCCGCAGCGTACGGGCGGCACGGTCGACACGGTCCTTGATCTCGGCGTCGGGCAGCCGGCGAATTTTCGGCTTCAGCGGGAATTCGAGATTTTCGCGCACCGTGTAGCGCGGATAGAGCGAATATTGCTGCAGCACCAGCGCCACGTCACGCTCGGCCGCACCCCAGTCGGCAACGTCGACGCCGTCGATGAAGACCTGGCCTTCGCTGGGCTTCTCCAGGCCGGCGATAAGCCGCAGCGTCGTCGTCTTGCCGGCGCCCGTCTCGCCCAGCAGCACGAAGAACTCGCCATCGGCAATATCGAGATCGAGCCCGGTGAGCGCCGTGTGGTTGCCGAAGGTCTTCGAGATGTTCTTGAGCTGGATATGGGCCATCAGAGTCTCACCTCAAGCGACTTGCCGCTTGCCTTGTCGAAGAAATGCGCCTGGGTCGGGTCGATCCTGGCGAAGACCCTTTCACCGGGTCCGGCAACGAAGCCGCTCTTGGTGCGGGCCCGCAGCAACTCGGTTCCGACCTTGAGATCGACGATGTCGAAGGAGCCGAGCGGCTCGACGATATGTGTGTCGACAGGCACGAAGCCCTCGGTCGCCTCGCGCCGGATGAGCACGCCTTCCGGCCGTATGCCAAGCGCCAACTGGCCGCCGGCATGGCCGTTGAGCTTCGACAGCAGGGCTCGCGGGAACTCGAAGCCGGCGGCGGCTCCACCGACCGTCACCGAAACCGAGGACGTCGTCTCGGCCACCGCCGCATCGGTGACATTCATCACCGGGCTGCCGACGAATTGCGCCACGAACAGATTTGCCGGCTGCGAATAGACCTCGTCGGGCGTGCCGACCTGCTGCAAGACGCCTGCGTGCATGATGACGATGCGGTCGGCCAGGCTCATGGCCTCGATCTGGTCGTGCGTGACATAGATGGTGGTCGAGCCCTGCTTGATGTGCAGCCGCTTGATTTCCGCGCGCATCTCCTCGCGCAGCTTGGCGTCGAGCGCGCCGATCGGCTCATCCATCAGCATGGCTTTCGGCCGCCGCACCAGAGCGCGGCCAATGGCGACGCGCTGCATGTCGCCACCCGAGAGCGCCGACGGCTTCTTGTCCAGCAGGTCGGTGATCTGCAGCGTCTTGGCGACGGAGCGCACCTCGCTGTCGATCTCCGTCTTGCTCTTGCGCGTGGCACGCAAGGGGAAGGCGATGTTCTCGTAGACGCTCATATGCGGATAGAGCGAGAACGACTGGAACACCATGGCGATGTCGCGATCGGCGGCCTTCAAATGCTGCACCGGCTTGCCGTCGATGAAGATGTCGCCCTCGTCGATGGTTTCCAGCCCGGCGATGGCGCGCAGCGTCGTCGTCTTGCCGCAGCCCGATTGGCCGAGCAGCACGATGAACTCGTTGTCGGCGATCTTGAGGTTCAGGTCCTTGATGACCTGGACGGCGCCGAAGAATTTCTGGACGCCGCGAAGCTCGATCTGGGTCAATGCTGTGCTCCCGGATTGCGCACCTGGCCGGTGCCGGCCTTCTCCTCGGGCGCGATCTTGGAGGTTACGTTGAAGCCGACGAGCCCGATCAGGATGATGGTCAGGCCATAGCTGTGCAGCAGCATGTTCCAGGGCTGGCAGAGCGCGACGATGCCGAGCACCATCAATATCTGCGACCCAGGTTCAAGGTATTTCTGGTTGAAGGCGCGAAAACTCATTTGCGGATCGCTCCGAAGGACATGCCGCGCAGCAGATGATTGCGAAGCAGGAAGGTGAAGATGGCGACCGGCAGCAGGAACAGGAAGGTTCCGGAGGCGATCACCGTCCAGTCCGGCAGGCCCGAACCGACCTGGCTCGGGATGAAGGGAGGCGCGGTCTGGGCGCGGCGGTTGGTCATGATCAGCGCAAAGGCGTATTCGTTCCATGCGGTGATGAAACAGAACACGGCGGTGGCGGCGATGCCCGTGGCGGCCTCCGGCAGCACGATCTTGAAGAACGCCTCCATGCGCGTGTAGCCGTCGACAAGCGCGGCCTCCTCATATTCCTTCGGAATCTCGTCCATGAAACCCTTCATCAGCCACACGGAGAAGGACAGGTTGAAGGCGGTGTAGAGAATGATCAGGCCCAGATGCGTATCGTTGAGCCCGACTGCCCGGTACATCAGGAACATCGGGATGGCGACCACCACCGCCGGCAACATGCGCGTCGACAGGATGAAGAAGAGCAGGTCCGCTTCCCCCTTCACCTTGAAGCGCGAGAAGCCATAGGCGGTGAATGTCCCCATGCCGACCGCCAACACCGTCGAGGTGATGGCGATGATGAGCGAGTTCAGGAAGCGGCTCGGATATCCCGACCATTGCACCTGGCCCTTGCCGTCGCGCACGATCTTCTCGCCGCCGTCGAACACGACGCGCTCCCACCACGGGGCGGCGGCATATTCTTCGGCCGACGGCGGGCTGCGCAACTGTGAGCGCTTTGTGAAAAGTTTGACGAAAGGCGAGATGGTCGGCTCGAACATCACCGTCGGCGGGATCGTCGTGGCCAGGTTGCGTGGCTTGAACGAGGTCGCCACGATCCAGTAGATCGGCGCCAGGAAGATGATCGTCACCAAAAGGACGGCGACAATAGCGACCTTGTTGAGCGCCCGTTCACCCGAAGTCTGGACGGCCGCCATCTCAGCGCTCCTTAACTTTGTTGAGGTATTTCACATAGATGTTGGTGATCGCCAGCACCATGATCAGCACGATATAGGCAAGCGCGCAGGAGCGCCCCGTCTGCCATTCCTGGAAAGCCATCTTGTAGAGACGGATGGAAATCACCTCCGTGCTCGGCTGCGTCGACAGCACATAAGCAAGATCGAAAGTCTTGAAGGCTTCCATGGTGCGGAAGATGACCGCGATCATCAGGATCGGCGCGACCAGCGGCAGCGTGATGCGGAAGAAGGTATAGAACGGCCCGGCGCGGTCGATCGCGGCAGCTTCGTAAAGATGCTTCGGCACCGCCGAAAGCCCGGCGAGCGACAACAGCATGACGAAGGGCGACCACATCCAGATGTCCGTGAACGCGACCGCGTAGAGCGCCATCTTCGGGTCGCCGAGCCATTGGAATTTGCCGAGGTCGAGCACGTAGTTGATGACACCCCAGGACGGATCGTAGAGCAGCTTCCAGAACAGGCCGACCACCGCCATCGAGAGCATCATCGGCAAGAGCAGCAATGTCGTGATCAGGCCCTTGAGCGGAATGGTGCGATTGAGCAGCATTGCCGTTCCAAAGCCGACGACAACCTGACCGACGACCGAGACGATGACGTATTTCGCGGTCACCGCGAAATTGTTCCAGATATAAGGGTCGCTGAGGAGCTCGCGATAGTTCTTCAGTCCGACGAAATTGGCCGGCGCATTGGTCGATGCGCGGAAGTCGGTGAAGGAATAGCCGAGCGAATAGATCAGCGGAAAGATGTTGAAGACGATCAGGAACACGATCGTCGGGATGATGAAGAGGTTGCGTATCGAAATGTCGCTGAGGCCGCGAGAGGCGGCTCTGGAGGAGGTATTCAGCGGTGTGATCATTGTGGTCGCCAAGACCTGCTCCCATTCCTGAAAAAGAAAACGGAGGAGGCGCAGGCCTCCTCCGCACTACATGTCGGTTATTGGCCGCGGCCGTATTTCTTGAACGTGGCGTCCCAATCCTTCGCCAGCGCATCCAGCATTTCCTTGGCCGTACCATCGCCGTTTACGATGTACGGATAGACACGCTGGTTGAGCTGCTGCAGCAGTTCCGCATACTCCGGCACCGCCCAGAAGTCCTTGACCTTGAACATCGTGTCGTAGAAGGCCTTGTTGTAGGGCGTGGCGTTCTGGAACTCGGCCGATTCCAGCACGGCCTTGTTGCAGGTGTAGCCGCCGAGGGCCGCCCACTTCTTCTGCGTATCGTCCTGGATGAACCACTTCAGGAATTTCATCGCCTCTTCCTTGTTGTTGGAATAGGAGACGACGGAAATGCCCTGGCCGCCGAGCGCGGCGAACTGCTCGCCACCTGGACCTGCCGGGTTGGCGAAGAAGCCGGTGTTCTTGGCGTTCGGGTTCGACGCCTCGTTGATCAACGAGGGGAAGAAGGCGAAGTAGTTCATGCTCATCGCCGCCAGGCCTTCGGTGATGGCCTGGTTGTTCTCGACGAAAAAGG
The DNA here is from genome assembly GCF_003998165.1 of Mesorhizobium sp. M7A.F.Ca.US.007.01.2.1. Taxonomy (NCBI): domain Bacteria; kingdom Pseudomonadati; phylum Pseudomonadota; class Alphaproteobacteria; order Hyphomicrobiales; family Phyllobacteriaceae; genus Mesorhizobium; species Mesorhizobium sp. M7A.F.Ca.US.007.01.2.1. The sequence continues at coordinate 7,054 of NZ_RZQP01000205.1, forward strand.
CGTTGGTCCAGCCCGGAGGCGTGAAGCCGAACAGCTTGCGGTAGTTTTCCGCCGCGGCCACCGCCTTGTCCGAGTTGATGATGCCGTCGACCTTGTAGGTGCCGAAGTCGCCGAGCTCACCGCCATACGAGAACAGCGCGTTCTCGAAGCCCATCGCCAGGCCGTCATACTGGTTCTGTGTGTAGATGGCGATGCCGTAGCGGTTCTGGTCGGGCCTGTTGAAGAACTCCGCGATGTCGGTCATTTCCTTGAAGGTCTTCGGAACGGCAAGGTCGTAGCCATACTTGGCCTTGAACGCTTCCATTTCCTTCGGATCCTCGAACCAGTCCTTGCGGTAGGCCCAGCCCACGGCGTCGCCCTCGGCCGGGATCGACCAGTATTTGCCGCTGTTGCCGGGATATTCGGAGTAGAACTTGACCGTCGCCGGAGCCATCTTGTCGAGAACCTTGTTCTCTTTGACGAAGTCGGTGAGGTCGACATAGTGACCGCCCTCGGAGGCGGCACCAAGCCATTGCGAGTCGCCGACGACCAGGTCATAGGCGCTGCCCTTGGCGTTGAACTCGGTAAAGGCCTTGGTCTGGAAGTCGGCCCACGGGGTGGTTTCCACCGTGATCTTGACGCCGGTTTGCTTCTCGTACTCGTTGCCGAGCTCCTGCAGATAGTTTGCGGGATCCCATTCAGCCCAGAAGATGGTGAGTGACTTTTCCTGCGCGTAAACGGACGTTCCGCAGGCAAGCGTTAAGCCGATACCAGCAAGTACGCTGGTCACTAACTTGCGCATAATGATTTCCTCCCTTGTGCGCGTTCTACCTTATCGTGCGAGCCGGCAACGTGGCCGGCCCTGGTAGTTCCTCCCGTGATCGCACCTTTCCGGTTTCGAGCCTCCTCGCCCCGCCGGAAAATGGATCGCAGCCCTCACTTTCGATCCGCTTTTCTGATCCAATCTGGTATTACCAATTTTGCATGCGCGTCAAGCCCTTTCTTGGCAGCTTGACGTGGCCATTTCCATCGGATTACCGCTTTATCTGCCTGTTTTACCAAGATTTTCCTACTCAGTGATATGATCGGGTATTGTCCAATACCCCACCCAACCGCTAAGATCAGTAGTGTGCATGCCAATCTGGTCGAACCAGTTAGGCTCTATTTCACGACTGCCTTCGGATCGAGGCTGCCTCCTTCATCGACCGATTCCGCCACTGCCGCACGCACCAGCGCCCCGGCCGCCCACTGTGCGACCGACATCGTCCGGCGGCTGTCCAGCCCCCAGATATCCTTGAGCACGATCAGCACCTCGACGCCGAAGATAAGCGACAGCGCCTGTGCCAGCCGCTTGAAGTCGCGCGGCGGCAAACGGCCCTTGAGCGGCGCGATCGCATCCTTCAGCAGGTCGATGCGGTGGCCACGCGTAAAGGCGGGCTCACCGCCCAGCGTGCCGGCCTGACGCCGCGCCCATTGATCGAGCGACAGCTTCAGTGCTGCCTTGAACGTAGCCTCGAAGGCCTCGATGCGCGGCATGGCCGTGTCGAACAGCTCGGCGACCCGGCGCTCGGCATCGGCGGAGGTCGATTGCCAGGTGAGGATTGGCCCCAGCCCCTCGTCGACGACGGCCTGCACCAGTGCCGACTGGCTCGGGAAGTAACGATAGGCGGTGGCGCGGGAAACCTCGGCCGCCTCGGCGACCTCGCTGACCGAGGGCGTGACGCCCGCCTGCATCAGCCTTGTTGCCGTCTCCAGCATCAGCCGTTTGGTCCGCGCGCGCGGCCCACGTTCGGGCACTGGGCCGGTTGCCCGTTCAGCCTCGTCGCTCGCAGCGGATTGTTGACGTGAGACATTCATACCAATACGATACGCGCGTCTCAAAAATTTGCAATGGCGTCCGCATCGTCGAGTGGCCCGGGCAATGAGCGATGGGGGCGGCATCGCGCCTGCCAGGATTGGGAGAGCGCAATGAAGCGTATCTATGTGGTGGGGACCGCGGACACCAAGGGCGAGGAACTCGCCTTCCTGGCCGATGCAATCACGGCTGCGGGCGCCCTCGTTTGTCGTGTCGATGTCGGAACGCGCGACGCAACCATCCCCGTCGATATCAGCGCGAGGGAAATCGCCGACCATCATCCCGGCGGCAGTGAAACCGTGCTCGGCGGCAATGATCGCGGCGCCGCGGTCGCCGCAATGGGCATCGCCTTCGCCCGCTTTGCCCAATCGCGCAACGACATCGCGGCCATGATCGGCATTGGCGGCGGTGGCGGCACATCGATCGTCACGTCGGGCATGCGCGCCCTGCCGCTCGGCCTGCCCAAGATCATGGTCTCGACGCTCGCCTCCGGCGACACCGCTCCCTACGTCGATGTCTCCGACATCATCATGATGCCTTCTGTGACCGACATGGCCGGACTGAACCGGCTCTCCCGTGTCGTGTTGTACAACGCGGCTCAAGCCATATCAGGCATGGCGGCCAGCCCGGCGCCACCACCCGACGGCAAACCATCGATCGGCCTCACCATGTTCGGCGTCACCACGCCTTGCGTGACCGCCATCGCCGACCAGCTCCGTTCCGGATATGACTGCATGGTCTTCCACGCCACCGGCACTGGCGGCCGCAGCATGGAAAAGCTGGCCGACAGCGGCTTGCTGTCCGGCGTCGTCGACATCACCACGACCGAAGTCTGCGATCTTCTGTTCGGCGGCGTGCTGCCGGCGACGGAGGATCGTTTCGGCGCCGTCGCACGCACGGGGCTGCCCTATGTCGGCTCCGTCGGCGCGCTCGATATGGTGAACTTCTGGGCGCCTTCGACCATCCCGGAGCACTATCGCGACCGGCTGTTCTACGAACACAATCCCAATGTCACGCTGATGCGCACCACGGCGGACGAATGCCGTGCGATCGGCGAGTGGATCGGCACCAGGCTCGCCCGCTGCGGGGGACCGGTGCATTTTCTCATCCCGGAAAAAGGCGTCTCGGCGCTCGACATCGAAGGCGGCGCCTTCTTCGACCCGGAAGCCGACGCCGTTCTGTTCGATGCCATCGAGCGCACCATCAAGCCCAACGGCAAGCGCCGCGTGACGCGCCTGCCGCTGCATATCAACGACCCGGAATTCGCAAAGGCAGCAACAGCGGCCTTCCTCGACATCGCCAGACAGTGAGAGACCTCAAAAAATGCCCGCCATACCGCGCAAGGACATCTTGAAGAAATTCAGGGGAATGATCGACAAGGGCGTGCCGATCGTCGGCGGCGGCGCCGGCACCGGCCTGTCGGCGAAGGCCGAGGAGGCCGGTGGCATCGACCTCATCATCATCTACAATTCCGGCCGCTACCGCATGGCCGGGCGCGGCTCGGCCGCCGGCCTGCTCGCCTATGGCAACGCCAACGAGATCGTCAAGGAAATGGCCTATGAGGTGCTGCCTGTGGTCAGACACACGCCGGTGCTGGCCGGCGTCAACGGCACCGACCCGTTCGTCATCATGCCGCTGCTATTGGCAGAGCTGAAGACGATGGGCTTTTCCGGCGTGCAGAATTTTCCCACCATCGGCCTGTTCGACGGCAGCATGCGGCAGAGCTTCGAGGAAACCGGCATGGGCTTCGGCCTCGAGGTCGACATGATCGCCGAGGCGCACAAGCTCGATCTCTTGACCACGCCCTATGTCTTCAACCCGGATGAGGCCCGCGCCATGACCAAGGCCGGTGCCGACATCGTCGTCGCCCATATGGGTGTGACGACAGGCGGCTCGATCGGCGCCACGTCAGCCAAGTCGCTCGACGACTGCATTCAGGAGATCGACGCCATCGCCAATGCCGCGCGCTCGGTGCGCAAGGATGTCATCCTGCTTTGCCATGGCGGCCCGATTTCGATGCCCGACGACGCCCGTTACATTCTCTCCCAGGCCAAGGGCCTGCACGGCTTCTATGGCGCCAGCTCGATGGAACGGCTGCCGGCGGAAGCCGCGATCGCCAAGCAGACGGCCGATTTCAAGGCCGTCGCGCTCGGCGGCCAGAAGACCACATTCAAGAAAAAGAAGGGATGAGTGAGATGACCGACAAGAGCAAAGTGTTCGTGTACCCGAAGGACGTCAGCGCCTTCGGCTTCGACTGGGGAAAATTGGCGCTGACGGTGGCGCCCGAAGTGAATGGCGCAACCCGCTTTTCCGGCGGGGTCGTCGACCTGCCTTCCGGCAAGGGCCACACGCGCCACAACCATCCGGGCGCGGAAGAAATCATCTTCGTCATCTCAGGCCATGGCGAACAGATGGTCGAGGACGAGAAGGGCAATCCGATGGTCGAGAAGGTCGGCCCCGGCTGCACCATCTACGTGCCGGAAAGCCGCTTTCATTCGACGCTCAACACCGGCGACGGGCCGATGCAGCTGTTCGTCGTCTATTCGCCGGCAGGACCTGAACTGGTTTTGCGTGAGCTGCCGGATTTCAGGCTGATTCCGCCGGGGCAGTGATCTTTCCTCGGTTCCGGCTCCGACCTCTGCCCTCGGGGAGAGGTCGGATTGCCCCGAATTGCTTTTCCCGGATGGCAATCCGGGTGAGGGGGCAGCAGCCTCAATACCAGCTAGGCCGTCCCACCCCTGTTCCACCC
>NZ_RZQP01000206.1:0-11631 GCF_003998165.1 Mesorhizobium sp. M7A.F.Ca.US.007.01.2.1
TTACCACCCCGTTGAAATAGTCACGTCATGAAATGACTAAATAATAAGCTTGCCATGCACAAATTTCGGCATATTTAGCACATTTGTGACAATAAATGGGCACAGCCGAAAAAATAGAGGCCTTTGTGGGGCGGTTTTTAGGCGGACCTACCTATTTGCCAAGGCGAGGTACAAACTAGTGCTTCATCATGCCGTGATGCTTGGTCAAAACCATATAAAATACTACTTAATATTGGCCATTTTACTGAAAAATATCGACGAGAGGATATCGGCCTAGCTCCCGTTGCGTGCATTGCAACATGGCAGAGTCGATCGCAAAAGCTCGATCAAAAATAACCGAAGTTGCCCTTGCCGCCTATTGCTCGCCTTAATAGAATTGCAAATTATACCTGTCACGGTGACGACAGGTGGAAAAGGCCGGAAGCAACCGGTCGAGAGTGGGCGACCTTAACAAGCCCACATGACAAGGGACGGCGCTCGGGTGGGGCAATCGCGATAATACCCGAGCCGGTTTATGGGCTGTTGGGTATGGCACTTCCAAAATTCATCCTCGGGATGATTTTCGCTCTGGCGATCGTCGTCGGCTGGTCCTGGCTGGGCGGTGCGTCGATAGGCACGATATTGGTGCGTGTCATCATCTGCGCCGTGACCATTCAGGCTGGCTATTTCGTGCTCATCTACACCATGATCGCCAGGAGCGCGCCGACGCCTGCCGACATAGCTCGTGACGCCGAGCGCAAACTGAACGCACCCGAGGTCGCCGAAAGCGAGAAGCTGGGCGGTGCCAGGCGCGGCCTGCATTGATGCAGACTGCTCAAACGTGGCCGGTTTGGCGGCAACGACATCCTTCGAGACAAAGGGACCAAAGCGCCGCGTGAATCCGTCTCGGCGCGACGCGTCTTGGTCGCCGGCTCACGCCACATCAGCGGGTTCGCTCTCCGACTGTTCCCCCAACAGCATCCTCGACAACCGGCTGCCGGTTTTTTCCTTCAGCCGCTGATATTGGCCGACCTCGACGATACGGCCGTTTTCCATCGCCACCACCCAGTCGGCGAAGGCGATCATCGACGGCCGGTGCGCGATGGTCAGGATCGTCATCGTACCGCGTAATCCATCGATCGACCTGGCGATCAGCGACTGGTTCTGCCAGTCGAGCGCGCTGGTCGCCTCGTCGAGAATGAGCAGCGACGGCTTGCGCAGCAGCGCGCGCGCGAGCGCGATGCGCTGGCGTTCGCCGCCCGAGAGCCGCACGCCGCGATCGCCGACCACCGTCTCGAGCCTGAGGTCGAGCCGTTCGACAAACTCGCCGGCGTGCGCCTGACGCAGCGCGGCCCACAGATCGCCATCGCTGGCCCGTGGCGCGGCGAGGCGCAGGTTCGCCGCGATCGTGTCGTGCAGGAGGAACACGTCCTGCGGCACATAGGCCACCTGGTCGCGCCAGCGACGGCGATTGCTGGCATCGATCTCGACGCCATCGACAAGCATCTTGCCGGTGGTGGGCTCCAGCAGGCCAAGCAGCATGTCGGCGATCGTGCTCTTGCCCGATCCGGACGGGCCGATCAGGGCGGTGACCTTGCCGGCCGGCAGGCCGAAGGTGATGCCGCTCACCACCGCCTTGTCGACAGCATCTCCGTAGGCGAAGGACACGCCGCGAATATTCAATCCCTTATTGAGGGAGAGTGTCCCGGCGTCGGCGAACTCGGTATGGCCGGGCTCGCGTTCGGCGTCGAAACGTGCCTGCAGGCTGCGCATTGCCGTAAAGGCGGGCAGGTTGATCAGCACTTGCTGGGCCTGCGTCTGCATGTCCATGAAGCGCGGCGCGATACGCATGAAGACCAGGAGCAGGACGACGATCTCGGCCAGCGACAGATTGAAGCGGACCAAAGCCACATAGATGAACAGGCTCAGGCCCACGACGCTCGCCACCTGGAATACAGCAGTGCCGATGGTGCTGTTGCGCACATAGTCGATGTTGTCGGCCTTCATCCTCTCAAGCGTCGACCGCAGCTGCGCGAAATAGCTGTCCTCGACGTTCAGGCTCTTGGCCACCTTGATGCCGCCGAGAAATTCCGAGACCGTCCGGTACTGGTCCTGGCGATTGGCGGTCAGCACACGGCCGAAGGCAGTGGCCCGTGCCCGGAAGGGCCGCAGCGCCACGAACATCAGGATGCCGACGACCACGGCAAACAGCGTCATGACCGGCGAGATAAACACGGAAACCAGGAGATAGCCGGCCAGAAGAACGGCGATTTGCACCAGCATCAGCAGTGAGAAAGCCGCGCCCTGGACGCGGTCGATGTCGCCGGTCAGGGCATGATCGAGATCGGAACTGCGCATGCGTGTAAAAACGCCCCAGCGCGCCTTGCCGATGCTTTCGAACAGGTTCATGCGAACGCGATTGATGAAATCGAACAGCAATTTGGCCATGTAGACCGACTTGAAGCGATTGAACGCCGCCTGCGCCGCAACAAGCCCGACCAGCGCGCAAAGCACGGTCGTCAGTTGCAGCGTGCCATCAGGCACCAGCCAGCGCACGAAATCATCGTTGGGCAGCCGAACAGCGAAATCCTGGTCGGCACGTCCGACCAGATGCAGCAGCGGGACGAGCAGCAGGATCGAAATGCCCTCGGTCAGGCTGCCGAGGATGAGGAAGAACAGCGCCGTCCACGTTCGCCGGCCGCCGATCCGGGCAATGGTGGCGCCGAAGGCGGCAATTTCTCGAAACAGCGACAGGCGAAGGATTGGGGGCTTCGACATGGTTGCGCTCACAACCGCCGGCTGCCAGCCGACAGATCCTTTTCGATCAGTTCCACGGCTTCGCCGATCCTGTCCAGGCCCGTCGGGACTTCCAGCCGGTACACGCCGATATGGTTGGCAATCCATGAACATTGCCGAAGATGCGCCGTCGCGAAGTCGCCGGGCAGGGCCGCGCGGCCGAAGCGCGTCACATAGGAGAATTTGATGATGGCCGGCAGGGCGGCAATGGCGGGCAAGGGCGTGATGTCAGCCCTTTCGCCGCGCTCGAGGATATAGATCCTGGTCGCCGGCACCTCGTCGCCCGAAAAGCCACCGTTCAGGCGATGCTGCATCTTGTCGATCGCCGCATGCACTTGCGGCCGCACTTCCGCTTCCCCAAGCGAGATCGCCGCCGCGGCGTCGGCCGCCAGCTTGATCTGCGGAAAGCCCGGAACGGTCATTGGCTCACTCGGATTGGCGAGGTCCAGCGCCACCACGTCATCGGTAAGCAGTCGATGCCCGGCCCGGATCATCGCACTTGCGGTCGTCGACTTGCCGGCTCCCTTGTCACCCATGAAGATGGCGCTCGTGCCGGCGGCGGCGATGGCACTGGCATGCAGGACAAGCAGGCCGCGCCGGTGCAAGAGCAGCGCCATGACCGGACCAAGCAGCGGAAACGCGAGCAGCGCGTCGTCGACGCCGGGCGCCGGTTCGATGTCGATACGGCTGGAATCGGTGATCAGGAACGCGCCCACGGCATGCCACGCCAGATATTGCCGGTCCGGCTCGAAGCGAAAGTCGGTCGCGGCTTCGGGCGAGGGCTTTGGCAGGTCGATCGCGCCGACGGCAATCACGACATCCGCCGCCCCCGGCGTCGCCGGCTGCAGTTCGGGCAACGTCACCTCCGACGCGATGGTCAGGCCGTAGGCCCGGTAGAAGCGGCGTTCTCGCTTGGCCCGGCCATGCGAAAAGGCATCATCATTGCATAGAGCGAGCGGCTCGTTGCGCGGCATCATGCGGGGCTCCCGCCATGCTTGAGCTGCCGCAGCCAGAGCGACAGCGAGGCCGAGCGCCAGACATACTGGACATCCAGGGGGGCTGCCTGATCGGGCTGGCGCAGCAGCCGCGCATAGGCAGCACTCACTTGAGGCAGATTGACGTAAGGCGCGATGCGGTTCGCATCCGAGACCAGCAGCTGTTCCAGGAGGTCGCGATGGTTGCGCAGCATGCCATTGAGGAGATTGGCAGTGAAGTCGATCTTGTCGCGCCGCCACTGCACCGCCTCCGGCAATACGCCTTGCATGGCGCGGCGCAGCACATAGCGGCCAAAACCGTGGCTCAGCTTCTCCTCGCCCGGCAGCGCCAGGCAGAACTCGACCAGCGGCTTGTCCCAGAAGGGGTAGCGCGGCTCGACCCCGAAATTGGCGGCGGCCTTGTCGAGAACCTCGAAAGCATGCGGGACATAGCCGTTCGACAGGATCCAGCGATGGCTCAAGGCATCGCTGGCCTGGACGCCGGGCGGCATGTAGCCGGCCCGGTGAAACCGGTCGACAAGCTCGGTGCGCTTGGCCAGGTCCGGATTGATCAGGTCGCGCCAGCTTCGTGCGCGCGACACTTGCGCGGGCTTGCGGATCTTGTTCAGGGCACGGTTGGCCATATGCCTCAGCCTGGCGATGCGCCAGGCCGGCCCGTAGAGGGTCAGGAACTGGAGATAAAGGCCAAGCGTGCTGTCGCCATAGGTGTTGGAGGCGCTGCGGACCTCGCGCCACAGATCCATCCATCGGCCGCCATTCGCAAGCTCGTGCAGGTGGCCGTGGCCTTGTGAAACGACCTCGTCGCCACCATGGCCGTCCAGCAGCACCTTGATGCCCTTGGCGCCGGCAGTCCGGTAGATGCCGCGGGTGAGCGTCAGGCCCGGCGCCAGGAACGTTCCTTCCTGTTCTTCCAGCACGCGCTCGAATTCGGCAAATGGGGCATAGTTGCCAACCGGGATCAGCGTCGCGTCGACCTTCTGCTGGTCGAGAACGGCATCGATGAAGGGCCGCTCGTCCATCGGCGAGCCCTTCTCGAAAATCAGCGAGAAGGTTGGCAGCCTCGGCTTGCGCGCGGCGGCATTCTGCAGGCCGGCGACACAGGCGATAGACGAGGAATCGAGGCCGCCGCTCAGCATTGCCCCGACCGCCGAGGTCCCTCGCATGCGGTTGCGCACCGATTGCGAGAACAGATGGGCGAATTCCTCCGATGCATCCGACCGCAAGGGCCGCGCCGACGGCTCGATCTGCCAGTATCGGCGCAGCATCACTTGTTGCGCGGTGACGGTTAGGCTGTGGCGGGCCGGCAGGCTGAATATATCGCTGTAGGGGGTCGACTGCGGGTCGTCGGGAAGCCCGGCCAGGAAGCCGGAGATCTGGCGCTCGCTGACACGTGCGCGGATACCCTCGACGCCCAGGATCGGACCGATCTCCGACGCAAAGGCAAAACGCCGGTCCGCCGCGTGGTAGTAGAACGGCTTGACGCCAAAATGATCGCGCGCGCAAAACAGCGATTGCCGCTCGTCATCCCAGATGGCGAAGGCGAAATCGCCTTGCAGATGCTCCGGGCAGGCTTCGCCCCAGCGCAGGTAGGCCCGCATCAGCACGATCGCGTCGGCTACCGACTGGTCGCGGATACCGAGCCTGGCCAGCAACTCGTCACGGTTGTCCAGCCGGCAATCGGCGGTGATGGCGAGCCGGCCCCCAGCCATCGTCAAAGGGCCCGGACCGACTTCATCCGATGTGTTGAGCCAGGCGTGGCCAAGGGCGATGCTGGTGTCCAGCCACCAAGAACTGCCGTCAGGACCACGATGGCGCATGCGCGCCAGCATTTGCTGAATGTCGGCCGCCGCGACCGCCGGTGCGTTTGCTCCGCGCAACAGGATTCCGGCGACGCCGCTCATCGGCTGCCGTGGTCGACGAGATGGGCGAAGCCGTCGATCGATCCGCCAAGCACGATATGGTTGTCGCTGACCAGCCAGGCATGTGCTTTCAACTGCTCGCCTGTGCCACGTTCGATGCCGATGCGTATCGTCGATTCATTGCCTTGGCGGGCGAGAATATACTGGCCGGAGAGCGCCTGGGTCAGGCACGTGGCGTAAGGGACGAAACGGGCCGCGGCGGCAACGCCCCAGGCGACGCGCCGCAGTTCGCCCATTGAGGCGCACTGCCGCGCGTCGAGGCGCGTCACCAGGCTGCGTACACGATTGTAGGACAACAGCGTCAGCCCCAGCCGAACTGTCGCCACCACCAGCAGGCAATGGCCAAGGAAGATCATTTCCGAGCCAGTCAGGGAGAAAATCCTGACCAGCCCGCGCCGGCTTCCCCCGCGCTTCGTCTGCTTGACGTTTGTTTCTCTCGCCGGTTCCTGCCGTAAAGCCGTGGCCCGCGAAGACAAGGCCGGCGAAACCAGGGCCCGTGAAACCAGGGACTTGTGCTGGACCGGCTTAGACAAGTGCCTCATGATGCCGTCTCGCAAGCCCATTATCGGCCAGGCCCTTCAGCAATGCGTCGACATCGGCCTGGCAGCGCACCGGGTCGACATTGTAGCGCGCAAGCACGGCGCTGCGGATGTCGCCGATCGACCGGGGTTCCTGGATTAAATCCCAGATGAAGGCGCCGACGCCATTCAGGCTGTAGTAGACATTGGATTTGAGATTGAGCAGCGCCAAGCCATCGCCGAACTCGCAAGCCACGGCATCCTTGGTCGCGCACACGCTATCGTGGTCGCCCAGATCACGGTCGGATAGCTCCCCGTTCATCCCCAAACCTCGCTGACAAAACGCTGCGACATCTCCAGGCGGCGCAGGAGAAATCGGGAGGCTGGCCCCCCGACCCCTCTTACGTCTGCTTTTGAATCCAGAGTCCCAACATGTCACTCTGGAATCGGCTGTAGGTCTCAGGAGAACGTCAGGTCGCCAATCGGCGTATGCGCGGGGAACGATGCGTCGATCGCCGTGCTGCCGCCGCCGCCCTGGGTGATGGTCTCAATCGAACCATGGACCGTCAGGCTTGGCGTTTCATATTCATGCTTTTCAACATTCTGTTCCATTTTACTCTCCGATTTAGGACTGGAAACGGCCTGTCGAGTGCCGTCAGCACTTTTATGCTGCAATGCAATAGCTGCACGGCAGCATTTATGAGTCAAGACTGTTTTACTTTCTGTTAATCAATTACGGTTGCTGGCGTCGTCACATGAGCGGCATGCCTAAAACTTGTCATTTTTTAGCCGATTCCTTGTGCACGACGATCGCGCCCGTGCTGATTCTTTAAGCATTTGATTTTGCTTGCATAAGCTGTTTGCGTTGTGCCTATATTTAGGCCTCTCTAATGAAAAGAATTTCCATTTGAGAAATCGTCCGGAGATTGCCTAAGCCGACGTGGCAAGGGACATTTCAACCGCGGTTTTCACTGCTTTCCGATGCCACCTCGATAGACGCTTTGGTGGCAAAAATTCGCACTGCAGAAGGAAAGGCTTTACGGCATCGAGGTTTTTGGTGATGCTTGCTTCGCACTTGCAGCATAAGTGTCGGCGCGAAACGCTTTCTTGGGAGACTGTGCGCTAAATGGCCTTGCCGGATGGCTCATACGAACGATTGCGCGCCGCCGGCTGTGCCGGCGAGGTGGCCTATGTGCAGGCTTGCCTGCGATTGTTTTTCGCCGGCCCGGGCGCGGGCGACGTTTCGATGCGCCATCTTGACGGTGAGAAAATTGCCGAGATTGCCAGGCTGAACAAGGTCGCCGTCTTTGTCCTCAAGGCGCTTTCACGCGCACCCGCGCTTCAGAGGCCAACTAAGCTTTTCCAATGGCTCGACACCTACCGCAGGAAAACGGTTTCGATGAACGCGTCCTGCATCATGGATTCGATGGCGATCCAGGACGTGCTGCGCGCCAGCGAGATCGATTTCGTTTTTCTGAAGGGTCCGTTCCAGCAGCAACTTCTCTACGACGACCATTTTATGAAGCCCTCGGGCGATGTCGACATCCTGGTTTCGCCGCTCGGATTTTTCAGGGCGCGTGATGCGCTTCGCAAGATCGGCTATGAGGTATCAGGCAAGTCGAGCTCCGTCTGGTGGGTCCGCTTCCTCGGCGAACAGCACATGACCCGCGACGACGGGCCGAGGTCGTCCACCGTCGATCTCCACTACCGCCTCCAGCAGCCCGGCTCGCCAAGCCCGCGCGACGCGGACGGGTTCCTGCGGCGCAAGCGACAGGTCGAAATCGCCGGTGCGACGGTGCCGTTCACCTCGGTGGCCGATACATTGCTTTTGTCCTGCATCAGCGTCGCCAAGGCACTTTTCAACCGGGAACCCTGCGCCGGATACGTCTGTGATATCGGCGCCAGCGCCGGCCGCCTCGACGAGGCGGATCAGCAGCGTTTGCTCGATGCCGCTACCGCGCAAGGTCTGGACGACACGCTGCTGCTTGGCCTGCGCGCCGCCGACGTGCTACTCGGCGGTGCCGGCACGCTGCTGTCGCAGCGCGCGACCAGGATCCTGCCGCGCATCGGCAATGAGGATCTGCTCAGCATGGTCATCGCGCCGTGGCTGCCGTCGCTGCGGTGGCCGCAGCGGCGAACGGTGCTTTGGGAACTGTGCGGCCGCGCGCCGGTCCGCTATCTGGCCGAAGCAGGCTGGGCGGCGTCCGCCGATATCAGCCGCCGCATCTTCGAGCGGCCGGCGAGTCGCTGAAGGTAAATTGGATGCTGATGGCAATTCTGTAGTGCATCGAACGAGTACGGGGCGAGGGCAAATCGATATTACCTGTACGAGAGGCAAATCCATGTCGATGACGAAATCCGAGGTCTGCGTGATCATCGCGGCAAAAAACGCCGCAGCGACAATCGCCGTCGCCATCGCATCCGCATTGCGCGAACCGGAAGTGGCGGAGGTCGTGGTCGTCGACGATGCCTCCACCGACGACACCGCCGGTGTCGCACGATCCGCCGATGATGGCAGCGGGCGGCTCTCCGTGATGCGCCTCGATGTCAATCGCGGCCCCTCCTTTGCCCGCAACGCAGCCATCGCCGGCTCGAAATCGCCGTTCATCAGCATTCTCGATGCCGACGATTTCTTCCTCGAAGGCCGGTTTCGCAACCTGTTTGCCGGCGCCGATTGGGATTTCGCCGCCGACAACATCATGCTGATCAGGGATGATGCGACGGGCGACGCGACGAAAATCGTCGCGCCGCAATTTGCCGCCGATCCGGAATTCCTCGATTTCGAGCGTTTCGTCGAAGGCAACATCTCCAGGCGCCGCGTGCAGAGGGGCGAACTGGGCTTTTTGAAGCCGGTGATCAGCCGTGCCTTCCTCGACCGCCATGGGTTGAGCTACGACGAGAGCCTGCGGCTGGGCGAGGACTATGAACTCTACGCCCGCGCGGTCGCATGCGGGGCGCGGTTCAAGGTCATTCGCTCCTGCGGCTACGGCGCCATCGTCCGCGCCGATTCCCTGAGCGGCCGCCACAAGACCCAGGACCTGAAGCGTTTGGCCGATGCGGATCTGGCGCTGCTGGCGATCGACAGCCTGCCGGAAGGCTCGAAGGCGGTGCTGCGGCGGCATGAACGGCACGTGCGCGACAAATATCGGCTGCGTAATTTCCTTGACGTCAAGGCCGAGCGCGGGCTGGGCTCGGCTGCGGCTTACGCCTTCGCCAGCCTGTCCAACCTCATCCCCATCGTCCAGGGCGTGGCTTCCGACAAGCTCGAGGCGCTGTTTCGTCGTGTCGGGCTTGTGTCCAGCCAAAAGCCTGTGCCGCCGCTGCGCTTTCTGATGGCCGGAACCAGCACGGGCAAGGAACGCTGAGAGCGGTCCCGATGCAGCGATTTGTCCACTCGCGGCATGTCATCACGCAAACCATTTCGGCCGGATTTATGAGTTTACGAATTGGGTGGTTGCCTCGCGGCTCCGACGATGGCAGTCTATGTTGCGGTGCAGCATAGTGGACGACCAGCCGAACTTGGCCCCCGATCGGATTGGTCTGATGTCTCTCCCTCAAAAGGAGCACGACAACGCAACACGAGTTTTTGAGCCCCGGCTGCGGGGATCGGCCAGAAGCCCGGCCCACAAGCCGGCGATGACGGGAACCTGAGTTCATGGCCTCGATATTCGGTTTCAGATCAAGGGATCCGGCCCGCGACCGTCAGGCCGATGTTTCACGTCTTGATCGTCTGGCAAAGCTGTTCGAGCAGATTGCGGCCGAGATCGAGGCCGAGAGAACCGGGCTTGAGAATCGCTACCGGACGACGTCGACCAACGCCGCCTTTCTGGTCGAAGCGATGGAAAACGGCTCTGCTTCCGACAAGCGGTCTTCGGAAGTCAGCGCCCTGACACAGTCGATCCTGAATTGCGAGCGCCGCATCGCGGCGCTGTCGCGCCAGGACGGTATGATGAAAGATCTCCGTCATTCGCTGGATATGGTCTTTGACGAGGATGCCTCCTCGGCCGCCGCGGCGGAATTCGCCTGGCCGGCAGGCGCCGGCAGAGGTTGAACGTGAAGGCTCGGAACTGTTGCAACAGATTTGATGCAAGGCGGGAAGCAGAAGCAATCGAGAGGGTCACAAGGAAGGTCAAGGTTGGCCCGTGCAGGAGCGGTTCGAACGTCGACTTTGGGTTGGGGACACACAGCGCAAAGGTGAGTTTGGTATGAATTGGAATCCGAAACCTACGACGGCAATTGACGCACCGCCTCTCGCATATCGGACCGGACAAGCCGCCCGGCGGCTGGGGTCGCTCGGTGCGTTGCTGCTGGCTGCTCTTGGCGGTTTCCTGGCAACCCCTTCCCATGCCCAGGACATTCCGACATCGCCGTCCTTTGTCGATGATTTCAAAAGCTTCGACCGCACGCGCTGGTATGTTTCCGACGGCTGGAACAACGGCAGCCATCAGAATTGCACCTGGTCGAAAAATATGGTCGAACTGTCGAATGGTGTGCTGTCGCTCGGCTTCGAAAAGCAGACGCTGAAGGATCGCGACTACGTCTGCGGCGAGATCCAGACCAAGCAGCGCTTCGGCTATGGCACCTATGAGGCACGGCTGAAGACCGATACCGGCTCCGGCCTCAACGCCGCGTTCTTCACCTATATCGGTCCAAGCGACAAGCAGCCCTGGGACGAAATCGACTTCGAGGTCCTGACCAAGGACACCTCCAAGGTGCAGGTCAACGCCTATATCGCGGGCAAGGGCAAGAACGAGAAACTGGTCGACGTACCGGGCGGCACGGAGAAGGCCTTCAACGACTACGCCTTCGTCTGGCAGAAGGACAGCTTGCGATGGTACGTCAACGGCCAACTGGTGAACACGATTACCGACCCGGCGAAGCTGCCCAGCCATGCACAGAAGATATTCTTCAGCTTTTGGGGCAGCGATACGATGAAGGGCTGGATGGGAGCGTTCGCGGATCCGGGCCGCAAGCTTTCCCTGCAGGTCGAGCGGGTCGCCTTCACGGCGCTCGGCGAACCCTGTCAATTTCCGGAATCGCTGGCATGCAGTGTAAAGTAGTTGGGAAAGTCGATTTGAACCGGCGGGGCCGAAAACGGTCCGCTGCCTTGCATGGGAATGAAACCGAATGAATTTGACGGTGTTTGGAATTGGCTATGTCGGCCTCGTGCAGGCGGCGGTGCTTGCCGAAGTCGGGCACCAGGTGGTGTGCGTCGACATCGACGCCGCCAAGGTCGAGCGGCTCAACCAGGGCCTGGTTCCCATTTTCGAACCCGGTTTGGAAAACCTCGTCAAGGAGAGCCATGCCGCCGGCCGCATCAAGTTCACAACGGATGCCGCCGCCGCTGTCAGGCACGGCGAGATCCAGATGATCGCGGTCGGCACGCCGCCGGGCGAGGACGGCTCGGCCGACCTCAAATATGTG
>NZ_RZQP01000207.1:0-11531 GCF_003998165.1 Mesorhizobium sp. M7A.F.Ca.US.007.01.2.1
GTTCAACACCGGACACGCCGCGATGCGCGAAACATCCGCGGTCGCGGGGCCTGGGTGAAATCGAACCAACAAGCGCTAATTGAGTCTCGGATCGGGAATGCTGATGACGAGGCCGATGGAAGCATCAGCGACGGTGATCAGAAGAAAATCCTCCGAAAGGATTAGGCTCGGACCACCCGAAAGGTGCACTGGCGGCAAAGGCTTCGTCCAACAGGGCATCCTGATCGCCTATTGGCGTTCTCCCTCACTGTTTTCAGCCCAAGTAGCCTTCTGGCGATCACTATCGGCTTGAGAGGTGCGCGATGAAAGTCATGGTAACCGGCCATCAAGGCTATATCGGCTCGGTGATGGTGCCGATGCTGTTGCGTGCAGGGCACTCAGTGACGGGCTATGACAGCGATCTCTACCGGCGCTGCACCTTTACAGCAGGGGGCCAGCGGGCTTCAATTGCTTCAATCCAAAAAGACGTCAGGGACGTAGATGCGCGCGACCTCGAAGGGGTCGATGCCGTCATCCACCTGGCGGCTCTTTCCAATGATCCGCTGTCCGACCTTGATCCGGACATCACTTACGAAATCAACTACAAGGGCAGCGTCCGCTTCGCGAAGGCGGCCAAGGACGCCGGCGTGTCGCGCTTCCTGTTCGCCTCATCATGCAGCAATTACGGACAGGCCGGCGACGGGATGGTGGACGAAACGGGCGAACTGAAGCCGGTCACGCCCTACGGCTGGTCCAAGGTGCTTTCCGAACGGGACATTTCTGAACTGGCCGACAGCAGCTTCTCTCCCACCTATTTCCGTCCCGCCACGGCCTATGGCCTCTCTCCCCGGCTCCGCTTCGACATCGTGCTGAACAATCTCGTGGCCTGGGCGGTCACCAAGGGCGTCATCCTGCTGAAATCCGATGGAACGCCGTGGCGGCCGATCGTCCATATCGAGGACATTTCCAGGGCGTTCATTGCCGGGCTGGAAGCGCCCCGCGAGACCATTCACAACGAGGCCTTCAATGTGGGGCAGACGGGCCACAACTACAGGATCCGCGACATCGCCGAGATTGTCGCCGAGGTCGTGCCGGGCTGCCGGCTTGAGTTCGCGTCCGATGCCGGACCCGACAAGCGCTCCTATCGCGTTAACTTCGACAAGATCGCGCTTGCCCTTCCTGCCTTCAAGCCGCAATGGGATGCGCGCAAAGGGGCCGAGCAGCTCTATCATGCCTACCGAAAGTCGAATGTCACTCTCGACGAATTCGAGGGGCCGCGCTTCCAGCGTATCGGCCACATCCGGTATCTTTTGGCCAACGGACTTCTGGACGGTCGGATGCGGGTCGCCGAAGCCTCGAAAAGACTGGAGGTAGCGGCGGGATAAGCGGTGTGGAACAGGTGAATCCCGGCGGACTCGGCTCGCCGCCAGCGTCCGTCAGCCTCGGCCAGGAAATCTATGCCTTGGCCGAACGTCTGTTTCCGATCTGCAGGAGCATCACCGGAGATGGTGTGCGACAAACGCTGGACGTCTTGTCGGGGCACATCGATTTGGAACGGCATGAAGTGCCGACCGGGACACAGGTTTTCGATTGGACCATTCCCAAGGAATGGAACATCCGCTCGGCAAGCATCACAGGCCCGGACGGACAAACGGTCGTGGATTTCGCTGACTCCAACCTGCACATCGTCAACTACAGCGTACCCTTCAAGGGGATACTGCCGCTCGAAGAATTGAGGCCGCATATCCATACGCTGCCGGAACAACCGAAGGTGATTCCCTACCGCACTTCCTATTACACCCCGACATGGGGCTTCTGCGCAGCCCATGACCGTGTGGCCAACATGCCCGACGGTCTCTATCGGGTGGAGATCGATGCCGAATT
Organism: Mesorhizobium sp. M7A.F.Ca.US.007.01.2.1; assembly: GCF_003998165.1. Lineage (NCBI taxonomy): Bacteria > Pseudomonadati > Pseudomonadota > Alphaproteobacteria > Hyphomicrobiales > Phyllobacteriaceae > Mesorhizobium > Mesorhizobium sp. M7A.F.Ca.US.007.01.2.1. The sequence continues at coordinate 1,864 of NZ_RZQP01000207.1, forward strand.
CAAAGACGGCAGCCTCGCCTACGGAGAATACTTGCACCGCGGGCAAACAGAACGGGAATTCCTGCTTTCGGCGCACATTTGCCATCCCTCACTCGCCAACGACAACTGTTCGGGCCTGGCCCTGCTGGCAGCGCTCGCAAGAAGCCTGAAGGCAAGGGAAACACGATACAGCTATCGCTTCCTGTTCGCCCCGGGCACCATCGGCGCGCTCGCGTGGCTGTCGCGCAACGAGGACCGGACATGTCTCATCGACCATGGTCTGGTGCTGTCATGCGTTGGTGACGCAGGAAGCCCGGCATACAAGCGCAGCCGCCGCGGTGACGCGCTCGTCGATCGCGCCATGGCACACGTGCTCGGGCGTCTAGCTGGGGCAAAGATGCTGGATTTCTCCCCTTACGGTTATGACGAGAGGCAATATTGCTCGCCGGGCTTCGATCTTCCGGTCGGCATGTTCCAGCGGAGCGTCCACGGCACATTCCCCGAATACCACACGTCGGCCGACAATCTTGACTTCATCAGGCCGGAGCATCTCGAGGATTCCTTCCGCATCCTGACGGACGTAATCGACATCATCGAAGAGGACTGGACGCCGTTGAACCTCTTGCCTAAAGGCGAACCGCAACTCGGCAAGCGCGGCCTCTATGCAGCCCTGGGAGGGCAGAAGTCGTCGGGCGCAACGTCGATGTCGCTGCTTTGGGTGCTAAACCTTGCCGACGGGCAGCATTCGCTTCTGAGCATGGCGGAGCGTTCGAACCTGCCGTTCAAGGAACTCGCCGCCGCCGCCAGACTGTTATCGGGACATGGTCTTTTGGCAGCAGCCTCATGAGGCCGAGGCGCCGGTTCGCCGTCTGACAAGGGGCCAGGACTTGTCCCTTTCCGACATTGCTGTCGGCATCAATGGCCAGCGGATCGAAAAGGCCGGGTCATTGTAGAGGACGCCCGTCGACGCGTGGGGCGCATAGAACTGCGATATGAGATAAGAGACCTCGGTGCCGTCCGTAAGGGTCTGCAGGCCGTGCGCGAATCCGGCGGGGATATAGACCTGCTTCATGTTCTCGGATGTCAGCTCGAAGCCAAGCCACTTGTAGCGTGTCGGTGAATTCGGGCGCAGGTCCACGACGACATCAAAAATAGCGCCGCGGACACAGGAGACCAGCTTGACCTCGGCGTAAGGCTCCTCTTGGTAGTGTAGCCCCCTGAGAGTTCCCTTTTGGACCGAACAGGACCGGCTGTGCTGGACAAATCGGGTCGCCAGACCGCAATCCGCCATCTCCTTTTCGCAGAAAAGACGGGTGAAAAAACCACGGTCGTCAACCATCAGTGTAGGCTCGATCAGCCAGACACCTTGAAGCTCCGTTTCGGTAAACAGCATGCACTTGGATCCCCCGTGCCGAGCAAGACCGGCGCGGCAATTGTCAGCGTCGCCAGCCGACGCTGGAAGGGCTACCTAAGCCTTAGGTGGCCTCTTCGATAGCGGTATATCCGGATGACGGCTTTACCCGTTCGGCGGGCCTCGCGCCGGCATTGCCGCCGCCCGCTCGCTATTAGGATTAAGGCACCCGACGGATTGGCAAATCGAACCAGGGGGGGCTGTATCCTAACCTGTGGCCATCTGCCTGCGGAGGCGCGGCAGGCATCGGTTCTGCGTAGCGCACCGCGTCTCCGTTTTCTAACCAGCAGACAGGAGCAGGGGGAATGAACATTCAGGCAGTCGAAATCGTCCGCGATCATAGTGCGGCAAGCCGGAATGTCGGCTGCAGGCTCTGCGGGTCGCGCCTGCGCCACACCCTGGTCGATCTTGGCATGTCGCCGCCGTGCGAGAGGTTCCTGCAGCCCGACCAGCTCGACCAGATGGAACCTTACTACCCGCTCAACGTGCTTGTCTGCGACACGTGCTATCTGGTGCAGCTCAAGGAGTATATGAGCCCAGAGACCATCTTCAGCGAATACGCCTACTTCTCTTCGTTCTCGACCAGCTGGGTGGCTCATTCGAAACTTTATTGCGAGACGATCACACGACGCCTTGGGCTTGGCCCTGACAGCCTTGCGGTGGAACTCGCAAGTAATGACGGTTACTTGCTGCAGCATTTTCTGCCACTCGGCGTTCCTGTGTTGGGCGTCGAGCCGGCAGCCAATGTCGCGCGCGCCGCGATCGAGAAGGGGGTGGCCACCTGGGTCGACTTCTTCGGCGTCCGGCTGGCAAATCAAATGGTGGGCGAAGGACTTCGCGCGGACCTCATCATTGGCAACAACGTCCTGGCGCAGGTGCCAGACCTCAACGACTTCGTCGCCGGGGTGGCGATCCTGCTCAAACCGGAGGGCATGGTCACTCTCGAATTCCCACACATCGAGCGGCTGATGGCGGAGAACCAGTTCGACACCATCTACCACGAGCATTTTTCGTATTTCTCACTGTTGACGGTCGACCTGATGGCGGCCCGTCACGGGCTGCGGCTGATCGATGTCGAGGAACTTCCCACCCACGGTGGGTCGCTGCGGGTCTATCTCTGCCACGAAGGCAGTGCCTGGCCGAGGAAGGACAGCATCGCCCAATTGCTCGAGCGCGAAACCAGGCATGGGCTTGGAGAGATGTCGACCTACGCCTCTTTCGGCTACAAGGCGCAGCGCGCGAAGCGTGATCTCTTGGCATTCCTGATTTCGGCCAAGGAAGAGGGCAAGACGATTTGCGGTTACGGCGCGCCTGGCAAGGGAAACACGCTGCTGAACTACTGCGCCATCGGCACCGACTTCCTGGATTTCACAGTGGACCGCAACCCGTACAAGCACGGGCGTTATACACCTGGAATGCACATCCCGATCAAGCCCGTCGACGAAATCGACGAGGCTAAGCCAGACTACATCCTCATCCTTCCGTGGAATCTGAAGGACGAGATCATTCAGCAGATGCGCCATGTCGCCGCTTGGAACGCGAAATTCGTAGTGCCGATTCCTTTCGTGACCGTAATCGATCCGTCGGAGTACGAGAAATGAAAGTCATTCTTTTCTGTGGCGGTCGCGGGACCCGCATTCGCGACTATTCCGAAAGCATCCCAAAGCCGATGATACCGCTCGGCCACCAGCCGATCCTGCGCCATGTCATGCAATGGTACAGTGACTATGGGCATGACGAGTTCGTGTTGTGTCTGGGCTACAAGGCCAACGTGATCAAAGACTTTTTCTTGAACACCCGGCCGCAAACGTTTTCCGATTGCGTGGTTACGCGAGGAGGCCAGGACGTCAAGCTCCTCGGCGACACAATCAAGGACTGGAGCATCACTCTGCTCGATACCGGTATTTGGCGCAGCATTGGAGAGCGCCTGTGGGCTGCGCAGGATCACGTCAGGAACGAGAAGATGTTCCTGGCCAACTATTCCGACGGCCTGACCGATGTCGACTTGGACGACATGATCAGAAAATTCGAGGCCAGCGGCAAGATCGGCTGCTTTCTGGCAGTGCACGCGCCGCTGACTTACCATTTGGCCGACATCGCGGAAGATGGCCGCGTGCGCGAGTTTCGTGCGGCCGAGACATCGGAGATCTGGATCAATGGCGGCTACTTTATATTCCGTCCGGAAATTTTCAACTACATGCGCGACGGGGAGGAACTCGTTGTCGAGCCGTTCAAGCGTCTGATCGATGACAACATGCTGATGGCGTACAAGCACGAGGGTTTCTGGCGTTCAATGGACACGCTGCGCGATTGGCAATCACTCGAAGACATGGTCGAAAAGGGCGACATGCCCTGGAGTATGATAGCCACCGCCGAGAAGAATAGGCGTAGTATGGGGTTGGCCGCATCATGAAGGGGCTTGGTCTCGCGCGTGGCGGCGAGGAACTCTCGATTCTGTGCGTCGGGGCCCATTCCGACGACATTGAGATCGGCGCGGGAGGCACAATCCTCAGTCTGATCGCGTCGGAGGTCAAACTTCACGTCTACTGGTGCGTCTTAAGCGCCGGCGGCCAGCGGTCGGCCGAAGCCAGGGCTTCGGCCGAAGCCTTCCTCGAAGGATCCCATTCGTCCACGATCGACGTTGCGGATTTTGAAGACGGCTATTTCCCAGTTCACAGCCGATCGATAAAGCATTGGCTGATGGACGTAAGATCAAGGGTTCATCCCGACGTGATATTAACCCATGCCAGGTTCGACGCCCATCAGGACCATAGGGAGGTCAACCAACTGACCTGGAACGTTTTCCGCGATCACCTTGTGCTCGAATACGAGATTCCGAAATGGGACGGCGATCTTTGCCAACCCAATGCGTATGTGCCGATTGCAGCCCACGTGCTGGAACGCAAGATCCAACTCCTTCACGAGCACTTCGGGACACAGCGCTCAAAGGACTGGTTCGATCGGGAGACATTCGCCGGGCTTGCGCGGTTGCGTGGAATGGAATGCCGGGCACCCGAGCACTTTGCGGAGGCCTTCACGCTTAGGAAGGTCAAAATATTGTAGCGATAGCCCTCCGGGGTCGCTGTCGCAAGGATTGGTCCCCCAGGACGGCACGACCAGTTCCACGAGAGAGCAGCAACCTGGTCCTCGCCATTGACGAAGTGTCACTTCCGGCTGGTTGCTGGACAGTGAGGCAGGAGTGCTTTGGACGCCTCGCAATGGTTAGTCTTTAGGAACAGGACATATGGGAGCTGGCTATATGCGGGGCGTCCACCACGGGTGTCCAGCGGGACGGAGGTCCCTCAATTGTGCAGCAATCATCCCCCAGATCAGACGCTACGCGAGAGCAAAACGGCCCGCACGATTTAACCAAAGTTAGCGTCTCATTTGCTTCGTCACTCCACAGCCAGAGATCCTTCGGCGAAGAGATCGTTGACCTTGTAAGCGACTTCCGTCCGGTTGGTCGCCTTAAGCTTTTTCATGATGTTGCGGATGTGCACCTTCACGGTGCTTTCTCTCAGGTTCAGCTCATAGGCGATGATCTTGTTCGCCTTGCCGCGTCGGAGCGCCTGGGCGACCTCAGCCTGTCTGAGCGTGAACATGCCTGTCAAAGGTGTTTCAAGGCTGCCTGAATCTATCAGGTGCCGCATGGACAGGACACTACTTGCAGGAACGAAAATGCCTCCTGCCACCGCAAGATTGATCGCCTCGACACAGACGTCGATCCCGACAGAGGTCGGAATGTAGCCACGTGCGCCACATTCGAGAGCCGCCAGTATCTGTGCAAGGTCTTCTGTGTCGGCCAAGATCACCACAGGCACCGACCTGAACTCGGACGAAATGCGCCTGATCTGATCCGCTATGCCATGGTCGGTGACTTTCCGGCCGCCCAGGTTGAAAAGAATGGCTGCAAGGATCATCCCCTCTTTCACGCGCCATTCGTCTATCGAACCCTTGGCCTCGACGGCCATGCCGAGTTCGTGGTCTTCCAAGGCCGATGCCAGACATTCGCGATCTAGCGCCCTTCCGTCCAAGATGAGGAGGCATTCTCTGCCTACTTGTTCATGGACCGTTGCTTTTCCGCCGGACGGAATTCCTGCCGGCTCTACCGAAGTGTATTTATGCAGTTCTACTGTGGAACTCATACTCTAACCCACCCTTTTCCCAACAAAATTCGCCCTGAGGCGGCAATTAGCCCCTCACTCGCCAGTTTCTTCAGAAAGTATAGTAATGCCCACCCGTTCTGAGAGCCTGGCTGGAATTGTCCAACCTGGTGCACCCGCTGTTCCTCATTCCCAGCCAGAACAGCGTGAGTAGCTTATGGGCTATTCACAAGCGGGCGCTAACATAAGTTAATTTTCGGTAAATTTTTGAGCCACGAAATCCCGACGCCTACCGGGAAACGCGAAGCCAGGGCGGCCGCGCCGCGCTTGTGCCGACACAGATACGCGTTGCGGCTGAGGTGGCCACCTGAGGACCATCCTCCGTCAGCAAACACATATCCAGAACGGATCCGGCATTCTGGATCTCGGCTTCCAGCGCGTCGATCAGTCTTTCGACAGCTTTGCTGGCAATATGGCTGTCAGGGTACTTGGCTTTCACAGTGGCGCACTCGTAGATTTCCTTGAATTGCCTGACCCTGCTTGGGTCCGAACATGCGATATACATCGTGGGTGTCATATCGCCTCTCCTCCTTATGGTGGATTCTAGACAACCCGCCCGTTGCCAGCCTTCGGTCCGTCACGCGCATTTCTTAGTGCCGACATAGATGCGGCCATTCAGCCCAGGATCGCATTTTGCGCCGGCCACTGCCTTCACCATCAAGGGCAAGGGCGATGGAGACGAGCGCGTCCGCTACCTCCCTTCGCGGGTGAAGGCTACCCCCTTTGACTCTCTTGCGGGGGATACTCACCTGCCGAAAGATTGGCCATCGGACAGCTTGCTGTATCCGCTCACCGGGAACTCGATCGGCATGCAGGTGTCTTTGCCGGGACTGCTAGTATGCACGGCTATTTTGCTTGTTGCGTACTATTCAAGGGGAATGCTGATCATTGGCTTGATCGCTTCCCAGGCTTTCGGTGCGACGGCCGTGATGACCCTGAGCTTTCTGGGTGGCTCATCCCCCTTGATCTACACCTTATTCGCGGGCCTGCTCGTCACGGCCGTCGCCGCGAGACGGCGTATCTGGTTTGATCTTGGGTTCGTGTTCGGAAGCATCGGGTCGATCTGGGTCCTTACAAGCCTTATGCTTTACGCAATCATCGGATCATGGCTGTTTCCGAGGTTCTTTGCGGGACAGACGACCGTATTCGTGCAGTCCAAGAACCGTGGAACAGTCGTAGAAGATTCATTGGCGCCCGTTTCAGCCAACATTTCGCAGACGGGCTACTTTATTCTTGGTGGCCTCGCCGCGATAGCACTTTGCGCCCTGCTGCTGCACTCCAACCGGATCGATCAAATCAGGCGCGGCTTCTTTTTGTGGTGCGGCCTGCACGCGGGACTGGGGCTGATCGATTTCATTGGCAAGACCGCGGGGGCGGGAGACTTTCTGGCCCCGATCAGAACCGCCAACTACGCGATTATATCGAACGCGGTCGAGGCAGGCTTTGTGCGGATCACCGGGCCTTTTTCGGAGGCCTCTTCGTTCGCCAGCGTTTCTCTCGCCTGCCTGGCATTCTGCTACAGCTACTGGAGAAAGACCAAATCACCGCTTGCGAAATGGCTGGCCGGAATCCTGCTCTTCTTGTCCATTCTGTCGACTTCATCGACGGCTTACGTCGGGCTGACACTGCTATGCATCCCCGTTGCGTTGTCCATGCTACAGTCGGTCATCAGGGGAAAAGTTGCGCGCGAAGAGATACTGATAATAGCTCTCATGGTGGTGGGCGGGACCGCCGTACTGGGCATTAGTCTTTACAAAGCCGAGGCGTTGGACCCGTTCGTCAGACTGATCAACAGCACCATCATTAACAAAGCGGATTCCGGGTCAGGCCATGAGCGCACTTATTGGAATGTAAAGAGCCTGCAGTCGTTTCTCGATACGAGCGGACTGGGCGTTGGTTTCGGCAGTTCAAGGGCATCGAGTTGGCCGATCGCTGTCCTGTCGCAGTTGGGTCTGTTTGGATCGCTGATGATAGTGGCCCTGCTCTATGTCGTGACCAGAGGCCTGGGCGCGGTTCGGGAACGGGTGGATGCAGAGACAGATGCAATCGTGACGAGCGTCAGGAATGCTGCCCTTGCAAGCATAATTGCAATGTCGGTGTCGGGTGGCAGCGCTGATCCAGGCATCCTCTTCTTCATCGCACTTGCAGTTGTTTGCGCCACGAGAGCCCGTGCTCGGCGCGGCGTAGCCGCCTTGGAACGAAGCGTTCCGGCGCCGGGCCACGCCACCGTCAACGTCCTGTAATCCAGTTCCGCCGAATTGGCTTCGCGGTGGCAAAGGTTCCTGGCGATGTGCCAGGCCCCCGTCCTGTGCAATATCGGCAGCGAAGTCGAATAAGGGACGGTCGTCGCGATCGAGCGTGCGACAGTACCGCGGCGGTCGCTTGCGAACGAGTAGAAGGGCTGCCGGCAATGTGCATTCGAAGCTTGCGTGGCTGTATCGAGGAGGTGCAGCAGCATCGTGCGGCCTTCTCCGCTTACGTGGTCTCGGGGTATAAAAGTGATCAGAAGCCGCTGCCGTAAGTCAAGTGCGGCCAGGACAGCTGCACAAAGCTTGCTGCATCCCGACGGAGCCAACTAGGTCCAGGGCTATCGGGAATTTGTCAAAAGACTTTTATGCTGCAATCGATATTTGCTTCCATAACGGGCCGACGACTTTCGTCAGAAACAGTCACCGAAAGGTTGCTTTGTAACCCGCCCTGAACTTCGTCCTGTGCCATGGCGACCAGCATTTTAACCGCGTCTACCCGGGCCTCGAGCGCACCAACGTAGTGGGTGCCCTCTGTATCGGGAGAATGGGATTTGCCGTCCCGGATATCGAAAAAAAACAGCGGCATTTTTGCGCCCGTGCTTAAAGCTGTGCGTTCGTCAGAGCAGAAGACTTGCTTCTTGCTCACGGCTGCTTAAGGCATTCCCCTGGGGGATTCTAGCAACCGCAGATGGTCAATGGGACGCGACTGTGGAGAACTCGAATGGCGGCGATCACAAAATATTACAAGGTTTATTAACGCCAGGAAACGCTCCTTATGGGTGGTCCTGGGAGTCGCAATCCAGCCTACGTTGGAACGCGGCACGGTCGTCGATCAGATCGCGGCATCACGACATTCAGCGGTATTATCGGATCTTTGCGGGCATCAGGGCTTGCAGGGCACCGCGGAAATAGCCCGACAACGATGCTCGCCGGCTTTCCATGTCGTGAAAGGGATCAACCAAACTGATAGATAGGCCGGAAGAACGGTTCCGGTAAGCTACCGCCTCGACAACCGCATTTGTGTCGTTCGGAGTGTCCTGTCTTGTCGCTGAATTTCGTTGACGAAGCCCGGCCCAACACGTTCGAGTTTGAAACCTCGGCGCTGATAAAGGCGTCCGGGTTTAGGGAATATGATGCGCGCTGGTGGTTTGGCCAGGTCGCGCCCGAACTTAACCTGATCGGCGTCCAGGCGCTCGGAATGGGGCTTGGCACGCTGATCCGCCGTGTCGGTGCCGGTCCCGATATCGTCACCGGGCATGATTTCCGCTCCTATTCGCTTGGCATCAAGCTGGCGCTGGTGTCCGGTTTGATGGCTGCAGGCGCTCGGGTGAGGGACATCGGACTGGCGTTGTCGCCGATGGCCTATTTCGCCCAGTTCGCACTGGACGTGCCTTCGGTCGCTATGGTCACCGCCTCGCATAACGAGAATGGCTGGACCGGGGTCAAGATGGGCGCGGCGCGGCCGCTGACTTTCGGGCCGGAAGAGATGAGCGCGCTGAAGCAGATTGTAATGGCCGGCGATTTCGACCTTGTCGGCGGCGGGTCTTATGATTTCGTTCCCAATTTTCGCGAAACGTATCTCGACGATCTGACCCGGGGCAAGCGCATCTCGAAAAAGCTCAAGGTCGTAGCCGCTTGCGGCAATGGCACCGCCGGCGCCTTTGCGCCTGAAGCGCTGGAACGGATCGGCTGTGAAGTGATCCCGCTCGATGTCGAACTCGACCACACCTTTCCGCGCTACAATCCCAATCCCGAGGATATGCAGATGCTGCATGCCATCAGGGACAAGGTGCTTGAGACTGGAGCCGATGTCGGCCTTGGCTTCGACGGTGACGGCGACCGCTGCGGCGTCGTCGACAATGAGGG
>NZ_RZQP01000208.1:0-11452 GCF_003998165.1 Mesorhizobium sp. M7A.F.Ca.US.007.01.2.1
TCGATGGACAGCCTGGCAAAGCCCTGCGCCATGACGAAGTTAGCCGCGATCCGGCGCTGGTGCTCCCCGAGCTTGCCGGATTCGTGAACCGCGACATCGAGCCCCGAACCGGTCACGGTGACCGCCAGCCGGAACGATTTGGTGGTTGCGCAGACCAATTCGGCGAGCGCCCTCAAGCGATCGAGGGCGGCAACGATCTCCGGCAGCGAGATCGGGCATTCCGATATGGCGACGATCTCCGGCGACAGATGGCGATGGAAGCCGAGCAGCATGCCTGTCTCGGTGCGCCGGGCGGCAAGCACGACACGGCGGCGCGTCTGCGGTGCGCAGGCGACCAGGTCACCGATCTCGCAATCGATGCCCTTGCCCTTCAGGATGTGCGCCACTTTTTCGCGCTTCCACTGGCGATAGGCTTCGGCTTCGAAATGCTGGAGCGCGCAACCGCCGCATTCGGTGAAGTGGCGGCAGGCGGGATCGATGCGCAGCGGCGATGCTTCCAGCACCGCCATCAGCATGGCGCGATCCCTTTCGCGCGCGGCGGTGACCGTTTCACCGGGCAGTGTGAAGGGAATGAACAGATCGCCTGTCTCGGTCTCGGCGACACCGTCGCCCTGGGCGCCAAGTTTCCTGATGCTGAAGCGCGCGCTCATCGGTCCTTGATCCCACCGAGCAGGAATTCGCGATTGCCGTCGCCGCCATCGATCGGCGACAGATGCAGCCCCAGCGAGCGCCAGCCGGGAACGGAGTCCAGCCAATCCTGCAGCAGGCCGGCGACACGGGCGGCGTCGAAGGGATCCTTCAACAGACCACCCTTGCCGATCGCTTCCCTGCCGGCCTCGAATTGCGGCTTGACCAGAAACATGGCCTTTGCGCCAGCCTTGGCCAGACCAAGGGCCGGCGGCAGCGCCAGTTTCAGCGAGATGAAGCTGACGTCGGAGACGATGAAATCCGGAATACGCCCGTCGAGATCGGTGACGGCGAGGTCGCGGGCGTTCAGCCCTTCGATCACCGTCACACGCGGGTCGCCGCCGATATCAGGATGCATCTGGCCATGACCGACATCGACGGCGGTGACATGGGCCACGCCGCGCTCGAGCAACACCTGGGTGAAGCCGCCGGTCGAGGCGCCGATGTCGAGCGCTTCACGGCCGGCAGGATCGAGGCCGAAATGATCGAGCCCGCCGATCAGCTTGAGTGCCGCGCGCGACACATAGCCTTGCGCCGGATCATCGATGGCAACGTGACATTGCGGCAAAACGCTCTGGCCGGGCTTGCGCGCAATGACGCCGTCGACGGTCACAGTGCCGCGCTCGACCGCGTCGCGGGCACGCGAGCGGCTGGCAAACAGCCCGCGCTGGACGAGCAGGTCGTCGAGCCGCTGGCGTGCGCTGGCTGGCAGAGGCGAATTCATCGGCCTTCATGGCGAAAGCCGACGACGATGGCAAGAGCGCCAGATGGAAGCATTTCGTCTCCCGTTCCCATCATCACGCTCAGCATCTTGCACGGCGACGATGGTGAGGCGTCCCGTCCCGCCGACCATCCTTATGAATACCCATGCGTTACGCCCGTTGAGACGGATGACCGCCGAAGCATGAGGTCTCACCGCCTGCGGGTAAATACCAACAATCTAGAAAGCCTCATGATTTCTTAACCAATTTTCATCGCATTTGCTTGAGGACTTCAATGTTATGACCGCGACGACGGGAAAACCCGGATGGAGAGGCGGCAACTTTGGAAATGGCCAGCGACATCGTCTACAAGGTTCTTGACCGGATTTCCGGCGCCGGCCTGCTGGCGACCGGACTTCTGTTGCTGACTGCTTTGGCCAGTGCCCTGGTCGCCTATTGGCGCACGGTCGAGAAAAAGAGCTGGAAAGAGTTCTTCGAGTTCGCGGTCCCGCATGAGGTCATCACGCATCCTTCGGCGAAAGCCGACCTTTTGTTCTGGGTGACGCGGAAGGCGCTGATGCCATTCCTCATGCTGCCCGCCGGCGTCGTCTTCGTCAGCGCCGTCGGCTATGCGACGAACTGGTTGCTCTCCACGCTGCTGGCAATCCAGCCGCCTCTGATCGAGGGGCCGGCGGGGCCTGTGACGGTGACGATCTTCACCCTCACCATGCTGCTTGCCTACGACATTTCGTACTATCTCTATCATGTCGCCCAGCACCGCTACCCGGTGCTCTGGGAACTGCACAAGGTGCACCATTCGGCCGAGGTGATGGTCGGCATCACCAAGGATCGCGTCCACCCGCTCGACGAATTGATGAACCGGGCCTGGGACGGCGTCATTCCCGGCATCTGCTTCGGCATCTGGTCGCTGGTGTCGCTGAACCTGGTTGAACTGACGGTCTTCGGCGTCAACGTCTACATCATACGCAACATCCTGATGATGGATTTCGTCAGGCACACGCATTTCAAGATCTCGTTTGGGCCGTTGAACAATCTGATCCTGTGCCCACACTGGCATCAGTTGCACCACAGCACCGACCCGCGCCATTACGACAAGAACTTCGGGCTGCTCTTCTCGTTCTGGGATCGGCTCTTCGGAACTCTGTGCGTTCCGAGACCCGACGAGGACTTCAAGTTCGGTTTGATCGAACGCAACGTGCGCGACTACCAGTCGCTAGCAGGCCTCTATGTCATGCCGCTGCAGCGGATGTGGCGGCAGATCGCCAGACATTTCCGCGCCGACAAGCCCGAGCCACAGCAATCGCCGCAGGGGGGCAAGCCATGAACGGACCGGCCGTGTTCCGGATGCAGCAAGCGCACCGGATCGAAATTGCAACCTCGCCAGAGCGACTGGCAGAAATCGCGCCCGCCTGGGCAGCGCTCTGGCAACGCGCCGGCGGCCTCGTTTTCCAGCATCCCGACTGGATCTCGGCCTGGTGGCACACCACACCGCATCAGGACCGCCGCGGCCTCAGGATCGGCCTGGTCTGGAGCGGCGAGCGCCTCGAGGCGGTCATTGCGCTCGCGACCTTCTGGCGCTCGGGCATCCGTATGCTGGAATGGGCGGCGAAGGATCACTGCGACTATGGCGATGTCCTGCTTGCTCCCGATGCAGAGCCACAGATCCTGCCGCAACTCTGGCAACATATCCTCGACGATGGCGGCTTCGATCTTGCGTATCTCAATCGGCTGTTGCCCGATGCTCGATTCCGGACCCTGCTTGGTCCCGCCGCCCCAGGCCAGGGCAGCATTTTGCAGCCGAGCCACCGCAGCGAGGTCAGCTACCGAGTTTCCAGCGCCGGACAACGCGGCGCACAATGGTTTGAAAGCCAGTCGAAGAAAACCCGGCAAAACTATCGCCGTGGTTACAAATTCATGGAGGAAGGCGGCGCGCTGCGTTTCCGCCTGATGGATGCGCACGAAGCCCGCGAGCCGGTGCTGGAACGCGTCGCCGCGCTGAAACGGCTATGGCTCGCAAAACACGGCCGCGTTTCGGACCTGTTCGACGAAGGTTCCCCCGCGCTGCCGGCACTGATCTCCGTTCTGGCCGGGCTTGGGTTGCTGCGCATCTTCGTGCTCGAACGCGAAGACGAGATCATCGCCATATCGATCAATTTCGAGCAGCATGGAACGATGATGGCTTTCGTCACCACCTATGATCCGGCCTTCGAACGGGCCTCGCCGGGCATGGTCTTGATGATGGATTACATCCAGTGGTCGTTCGACCGGGGCTTGACCACGATCGATTTTCTCTGCGGCGGCGAGGATTTCAAGCGCCGCTTTGCGACGCATTCGGTGATCTTGTCGTCAGTGGTGGGTGGACGAAACCTGCGCGGACGCCTTGCCGCCCTGGCAGACCGCGCCCGCCACGCGGCGCAATCCTGGCGCCCCGAGAAACCGGCGCAACAAGCGGAGCTGGTGGCGGCGGAGTAGCAGTGCCGACGTCTTTAGATCACCCGCACAGCGGCAAAACACGATGAAACGATCGGGCAATCCCGATCAGGGCTTGCTGGTCTCTAGCTCAGAATACGCTTCGCGAAACCGGGCGCTCGACGGCCGGAGACAACCCATCCGCACGCCCTCCCGACGCTTGCTCGCGTGAAGGCTCGATGGCAACCGCAGGTGCGGGAACGGGGGCCGGCAGAACCACCAGTTGCGGCACCTGCTTGAAGGAAAAGCCGCCGCGGATGCCGCCCATCTTGCCGGCGACGATGCCCATGGCCGCCTTTTCAAGGCTGCGATCATAGCGCGTTTCGGCTGTGGCCGGCGCGACGATGACGGCGCAAAGCGCTGCGCCGTACAGAAGCGTTTTCATTGTTGTTGTCTCCCTGCCTGATCACGATCTAGCAGGGCGCCGTTGAAAAACGGCCAAGAGACACGGTAAGCAAAGCGCCAAACGGCAGCGTAAACAACGCGTTAAGAACGTTGGCCGGCAAACTGATTCAAGTCACTGAGACTTTGATTCAGGCGCGCTGGGCGCGAACCGTATGCCCGAGCGCGACGAACACGGTGCGCACGATGCCGGCAGCATCGAGCCCGGCATCGGCATACATCTTTTCCGGCTTCGCGTGGTCGGTAAACACGTCGGGCAGCACCAGCGGGCGCACCTTCAGGCCGCTTTCCAGCAGGCCTTCATGGGCGAGGAACTGCAGCACATGGCTGGCGAAGCCGCCGACGGCGCCCTCCTCCACCGTCACCAGAACCTCATGCGAGCGGGCCAGCCGCCGGATCAGATCCTCGTCGAGCGGCTTGGCGAAACGGGCGTCGGCGACCGTGGTGGAAAGCCCGGCAGCCCCTAGCTCCTCGGCGGCGATCAGGCAATCCTGCAGCCGTGTGCCGAAGGACAGCAATGCTACCTTGGTGCCCTCCCTGACGATGCGGCCCTTGCCGATTTCGAGCACGGAGCCACGCTCCGGCATGTCGACGCCAACGCCATTGCCGCGCGGATAGCGAAAGGCGATCGGGCCGTCATCATAGCTTGCCGCGGTGCGTACCATGTGGCGCAGCTCCGCCTCGTCGGCCGCCGCCATCACCACGAAGCCCGGCAGTGTCGCCAGGAAGGTGGTGTCGAAGGCGCCGCAATGGGTGGCGCCATCGGCGCCGACGAAGCCGGCGCGGTCGATGGGAAAGCGCACCGGTAATTTCTGGATGGCGACGTCGTGGACGACCTGGTCGTAGGCGCGCTGCAGGAAGGTGGAATAGATGGCCGCGAACGGCTTGTAGCCTTCGGTGGCGAGGCCGGCGGCGAAGGTCACCGCGTGCTGTTCGGCGATGCCGACATCGAAGGTCCTCGACGGGAACGCTTCGCCGAACAGGTCGAGGCCGGTACCGCTCGGCATGGCTGCGGTGACGGCGACGATGCGGTCGTCCTCGCGGCCCTCCTGGACCAGGCTTTCGGCGAACACCTTGGTGTAGGCCGGTGCGTTGGCCGGCGCCTTGGCCTGCGCGCCGGTGATGACGTCGAACTTGTTGACGCCGTGATATTTGTCGGCGGCGGCTTCCGCCGGCGCATAGCCCTTGCCCTTCTGGGTGACGACATGGATGAGCACCGGGCCTTCGCCATTGTCTCGGACATTTTTCAGGACCGGGATCAGATGCTCCAGATTGTGGCCGTCGATCGGGCCGATGTGATAGAAGCCGAGTTCCTCGAACAGCGTGCCGCCGGTGACGTAGCCGCGTGCATGCTCGACCGCCCTTGTGATCGCACGATCCGCACGCTTGCCGAGATAAGACGTCAGTTTTTTGCCGAAATCGCGCAGGCCGATATAGGCCTTGCCGGAGGCCAGCCGCGCCAGATAGGCGCTCATGGCGCCGGTTGGCGGCGCGATCGACATGTCGTTGTCGTTGAGAATGACGATCAGCCGTGCATCGAGTGCGCCGGCATTGTTCATCGCCTCGTAGGCCATGCCGGCAGACATGGCGCCGTCGCCGATGACGGCGATGACATTGTTGCGGCCGCCGGAGAGATCGCGGGCCGCGGCCATGCCGAGGCCGGCCGATATCGATGTCGAGGAGTGGGCAGCGCCGAATGGATCGTACTCGCTCTCGGCGCGGCGGGTGAAGCCGGACAGGCCGCCTTCCTGGCGCAGCGTGCGGATACGGTCGCGGCGGCCGGTCAGGATCTTGTGCGGATAGGCCTGGTGGCCGACATCCCAGATCAGCCGGTCGTCCGGGGTGTTGAAGACATAGTGCAGCGCCACCGTCAGCTCGACCACGCCAAGGCCGGCGCCCAGATGACCACCCGTGCGGGATACCGCGTCGACCAGCTCGGCGCGAAGCTCGGACGCCAGTTGCGGCAGCTCACTCTCGGCAAGCATGCGCAGGTCGGCCGGGATGCGGGCCTTGTCGAGAAGCGGCGTATGCGGCGTTGCGTTCACGGTGCTCAGGCTTTCGGTTGATGGGCGAAATAGGCCGCCGGCCGGCGAAAGTAAATGCGTGTCAGTGACGCGGATCAGACTGTGGTCTTTTGCTTCTATGCAGGTCGTTTCCCCAAAACCGGGCCACTTTGGGCGACAGGCATCAGCTTTCCGGCAGCGGAATGAACTCTTCCTCGTCTCCTGGAACGATGTCGAAGCGGCCTGTCTTCCATTCCTCTTTCGCTTGTTCGATACGCTCTTTCGACGACGAGACGAAATTCCACCAGATGTAACGCTTCGAACCAAGAGAGGCGCCGCCGAACAGCATGAAATGCGCCCCGGTCTGCGACGACACGACGATCTCGTCACCGGGACGGAACACCAGCAGCCGTTCGGCTGGGAACACATCGCCCGAAATCGAGACCTCGCCTTCCAGCGTGTAAATGGCGCGCTCTTCCGCATCGGCAGGGATTTTCACGCTGGCGCCGGGCGCCAGGCGCAGGTCGGCGTAGAGCGTCTCCGAATCGGCCCTGACCGGGGACCGTAATCCTTGGAAATCGCCGATGATGAGGCGCCCGTTGACGCCTTCGGCATCAATCTCGGGAAGCCTGAGCGCTCCTGTGTTCTCGAACACAGGAGCCACCTCTTCCTTGTCGTCCGGCAGCGCCAGCCATGTCTGCAGGCCGGATACCGACATCGGCGCGCCACGCAGTTCCTCCGGCGTACGCTCCGAATGGACGATGCCGCGGCCGGCGGTCATCAAATTCACGTCGCCGGGCTGAATGACCATTTCGGTGCCGAGGGAGTCGCGGTGCCGGATCTTGCCGTCGAACAGATAGGTGACCGTCGACAGTCCGATATGCGGATGCGGACGGACGTCCAGCGCCTGGCCGGCCCGCAGGATCGCGGGACCCATGCGGTCGAAGAAGATGAACGGACCGACCAACCGCCTTTTTGCCGTTGGCAGGGCACGGCGCACCTGAAAACCACCGATGTCCTTGGCGTTCGGAACGACCATCAATTCGATCTGATCGCTGGCGAACGCATCGCCCACCTCAGGGTCTTTCCCGGGGAAGAAGCTCATGGACTCTCCTTGTCGGTGGTCGAAGGCCGCCTGGCCGCATCAGGCAAAGCGGATGGCCGCCTTTGCCCGCAGCTTGGCCGCCACCTCTTCGCGATTGCGCGGATGCTGATGGGTTTCCAGGGAATCGAGCAGTTCGCGCGCCGAGGCCGCGATGGCGTCGACGGCATGATCGAAGGCGTGCTGGTTCTGCTTCGAGGGTCGCGTCGTTCCGCTCAGCTTGCGGACGAACTGAAGGGCCGCGTCGCGCACCTCGTCATTGGTTGCCGGCGGATCAAAATTGAACAGGGTCTTGATGTTTCTGCACATCGCTTCCGTATCTCCTCTTGTCCTTGAGCTGTTTCAATCGCAACGAGTTATAGCCTCGATCATGATCATGTCCAAAAACCGGTGAGGCGAGGCCATCGTTCGGACCGGCCTCAATCCGCGTCGAGGGGCTCCGTTCCAACCGGCTTGCCGTCGCGCGACAGCCTGATCTTCTCGACCTTGTCCTCGGCGGCCTTCAGCAGCCGGTCGCAATGCGCCTTCAGCGCCTCGCCACGTTCATAGATCCTGATCGACTGGTCGAGCGGCACGTCGCCACGCTCCAGATCATCGACGATCTTCTCCAGCGCATCGAGTGCCTGCTCGAAGCTCATCGCCTTGACGTCTTCGTTGGTCTCACCAGCCATCATTCATCCTTTCATCAGTCGCCCGACATGGGCGGCGACCGAAAATGCCAATCCCTGCAGATCGTAGCCGCCCTCGAGCAGGCTTACGAGCCGGTTGCCGCTGTGGCGTGCCGCGCGCTGCATCAACTGGCCGGTTGCCCAATCGAAATCATCCTCGGTCAGATTGATCTCGGCCAGCGGATCGCGGTGGTGCGCGTCGAACCCGGCCGAAATGATGATCAGGTCGGGCGCGAAATTGTCGAGCGCGGGCAGGACGCGCGACAGGAAGGCATCGCGAAACACTTCGCTGCCGGTCTGCGGCGCCAGCGGTGCGTTGACGATGTTGCCGGCGCCCGTTTCGGTCTTCGCTCCGGTGCCGGGATAAAGCGGCATCTGGTGTGTCGAGCAATAGAGCACCGAGGGATCGTCCCAGAAAATATCCTGCGTGCCATTGCCGTGATGCACGTCCCAGTCGACGATGGCAACGCGCTCGACACCGTGTTTCTTCTGCGCATAACGCGCCGCGATCGCCGCCGTGTTGAACAGGCAGAAGCCCATGGCCGTGGTCTTTTCGGCATGATGGCCGGGCGGCCGGGCGGCGACGAAGACGTTGTCGGCGCGGCCCGAAAAGACATCATCGACGGCGGCGTTGGCGGCGCCGATCGCGGTGATCGCCGCTTGCCAGCTCTTCGGACTGGCAGTGGTGTCGGCATCGATGCGGGCAATCCCCTCGTCGGGAATGGCGGCGCGCACGCGGGCGACGAAATCGGCGGGATGCGCGTAGAGGATGGTGGCCTCGTCGCCTTCCGGCGCCTGGATACGATCGAGCCCGGCAAAGGCTTCCTCATCGAGCACGCGCTCGATGGCACGCAGGCGGTCGGGCCGCTCGGGATGTCCGGGCGGCGTGAGATGCTCGAGGAAGATCGGATGCGTGTAGAGACGGGTGGTCATCGTCCTAATCTAGTGACCCGGATCGACAAAGGCCATGCACGGCCGGCCGATGACTGGGGAAAATCGCGCCTGCGTCCATTCGTGTCGCCGCAGGCATTGGCCTCGCCGGCGCTTCGGCGTAAAGTCCTTGGCACTGCCTGGTGCCCGCCGCAAGCGGGAGAATCGGGAACACGGTTGAATTCCGTGGCGTGCCCAACGCTGTGAGGGGGACCGCGCCGGTAAATGCCACTGTCGATGACGGGAAGGCACCGGACGCGGGTTGATCCCAAGCCAGAAGACCGGCCTGGCAGGCATCGTCATCCGCATGGTCGGGCGGGTGGCATCAGAGCGACGTGCGTCCATTTGGACGCACAAAGTACGCTCTGACCGTTTTGAATCTGCAATCGCAAGGGGACAAGCGATGCCGGAACAGATGACCGCTGCCATTGACGATGGATTTGACCAGAATGCGCGCGATGCGGTCTATCGCGCCATGTTCACGCGGCGCGACGTGCGCAGCCATTTCCTGCCCAACGCGATCGATGACGACGTGCTGGCGCGGCTGCTGCTTGCCGCCCATCACGCGCCATCGGTCGGCTTCATGCAGCCATGGAATTTCATTGTCATTCGCGATGCCGGACGACGAGCGGAGGTGCGCGACCTGTTCCTGGCCGCGCGCGAGCAGGAACTGCCGGCGATCGAGGCGGAAAAACAGGCGCTGTACCGCAAGCTCAAGCTGGAAGGCATCTGCGAAAGCGCGCTCAACATCTGCATCACTTGCGACCGGCAGCGCTCGAAGGGTTCGCCGCTGGGACGCTGGCACAATCCGGAGATGGATCTCTACAGCACCGTCTGCGCGGTGCAGAATTTCTGGCTGGCCGCGCGTGCCGAGGGCGTTGGCGTCGGCTGGGTGAGCATCATCGAGGCTGAGGCGCTGAAGCGGCTGTTGGCCATTCCGGATCACGTAACGCCAATCGCCTATCTCTGCGTCGGCCGTGTTTCCGAGTTCGCTTCCAAACCGGACCTTGAAACGCATGGTTGGGGACGGCGGCTGCCGCTGCCGGAACTGATCATGAGCGAGACGTTTTCCGGGCAAGGCGAGACACAGCTCAAGTCCACCGTGGCGCGCCTCAACACCGTTTCTGCCTCACCAGACACCACCTGCCCGGCCGATCAGGGTGTGGCGCCGGCCGTACCCCAGCGCGAACCGCCGAAGGAGGCGAGCGCCTTGTCCTTGAGCTCCCTGAACTTCGACGACGCCTCGGCCAACCGGGCGTCCCAGGCCGGATCCGGCACCTGGCCCGCGATGGTCTTGAAATAGACCTGCATCAGGCAAGCGATGGCGAAAGGCTCGATGAAGGCCGCCTTGAATGCCCAGGCGAAGACGATGGCGAGCACGAAGGCCCAGCCGGCGAGCTGGCTGGGCATCAGGAACAGAATGGCGCCGGCAGGCGCCAGCATCATCAGAAAGATGACGAACGACACGCCCCACATGATGACCGCCAGCCAGACGGCGTTCTTGACCATGACCTTGCCGTTCTGGGCATAGAGCACGACGCCTTGGCGCGCCGTCTCGAAGGGTGAGGCTGAATTGATGCGGATGTTGTAGCCGAGGATGATCTCGTCGACATAGGTCAGCGACAGGCGGATCACCGTGTTGATGAAGGAGACCAGGCCGCTCAGGCCCGGTATCGGCAGGAAGGCGGCGATACCGCCGAGCAGGCCGGTGATGGCGCGGATGGCACCCTTGACGAGTTGGTCGACGACGAAAAGGATATTGGCCTCGGCAAAACGCTGGGTGACGACATCCCTGGCGTAGGCGATCTGGTCCTGACCGCCGGGAATGTCGCGGCCGTCGATCAGATGAACCATGACGGCGATGTGGCCGGCCTTGACGATATAGAGGATGTATTCGCGGATCCAGTAGACCGCGATCGAGACGATGCCAAACCCGACCACGCCGCCCCACAGGGCAAAGGACATGGGCCCGTCGGGATCGGTGGAGATATGGCCGACGCCATAGCCGACCGAGGCACCGGTGCCGGTCGCCATGATGTAGGCCAGCGTGATGCCGAAATAGACGATCATACGAAAGACGATGAACGGCCAGGTCCGCATCATGATGGACACCGACCGGCCGATCTCGAAATCCCACATGTGCCCCGAATCTCCGCCTCAGAGATGGTGGAAGAGGATGAACTCAACCCGGCGATTGTCAATTGCCGGCCCTGGCACCACAGGGCGACGAATTCTGGGCAACGGTTTTCTTTCGCAGCCTTTCGCCGGCGCGTTGTCTGACGGAGCATCAAACGAAAAACCCGCCTGTGCGGCGGGTCACCGGCGCAAATCAGCACCATGGACGAATATGTACCTTAGCTGAGGGCAGGTGTCAAGAAAAAATTCCTATCGGGAACAGCTGCCGGCACGAAAGCTCCGGTGGGAACTCAATTCGACTGCGGATCCGGCTTCTTGAGCAGGCCTTCGAGC
>NZ_RZQP01000209.1:0-11328 GCF_003998165.1 Mesorhizobium sp. M7A.F.Ca.US.007.01.2.1
GACGATGTGTTCGATGCCCGCCTCGAAGGCCTCGTCCACCGCATATTGGACGACGGGCCTGTCGACGACGGGAAGCATTTCCTTCGGCATCGACTTGGTCGCCGGCAGGAACCGCGTTCCAAGCCCCGCCACCGGTATCACGGCCTTCCTGATTTTCTTCATCGCAAATTCCTTCTGAGGAGATCGACTTCAATCCGTTCACAGGCCACGAAAATTCCCTCCATGTGCCTGCATCTTCACCTCCCCGCCCCGACGGCAAATTGTGCCGCCATTCTTCGCAACCGCACGGCGATCGGCATGCCCATATGCCTGACCGCCGCCGGGTCGCTGAGCGCAGTCCGGATCGCCTTGAGCGGGGACCGCGCCTTGATGTGCTGTACCAGTGACAGAAACGATGCCGCCTTGCGCAGGCTGCGGCCACGCCGCGCGAACGCGGCCTGCGCGGCCTCATCCATCCGATGGGTTTGAGCGAACACGGCATCCGCCCTGCGCATGGCTTCGACGTGGTGAAGCTCGAGCACGCGCGAGATGGAGGCGCTGCGAATATGGTAGGAATAGCCGATATCGGGCTCGACGACGCATTTTCCGCCGTTGGCCAGGGCGGCGGCAAAGAGGATGTAGTCTTCGCCGATCCTCAGCTTCTCGTCATAGCGAAGCCGGTTTTCGTTCAGGAACTCGCGCTGGAAGATCGGCTTGAGGTAGCCGAGGTTGAACTTGGATTCGAAGACGACGTTGCCGGCGATGTAGGTGGCCAGCGAAATCTCGCGCAAGCCTTCCAGATATTGCCGCGGAAACATCGCGTCCTCGATAACGCCGTCCTCGCGAACGACCTGCAGATTGTCGACGGCGATCTGGGCATCCGCGCTTTCGGCACGCGCGATCATCCTGGCGAGCCGGCCGGGAAAGACCGCATCGTCGGAATCGAGAACCGCGATCCATCTGCCGCGGGCGGCATCGAGGCCGGCATTCCTGGCGCCGCCCGGGCCGCGATTGCTTGGCAGGGCGATGACACGGACGATATCCCCGGGATAGGCCCGCGCAACATCGAGCGTCGCATCGCGCGACTTGTCGTCGACGACGATGATTTCGACGCTGACACCCTTCTGGGCGATGGCGCTGGCGATCGCCCGGTCAAGGGTCGTCTCGGCATTGTAGGCGGCAATAACGAAGGAAACATCGGGGATAGAGCTGACGTCAGGCTGCACGCTTGCCTCCCTGCTGTGGCGAAGGCTGGCCATAGAGGCGGATTTCGCGGATGCCGACGAGGCCGCTGACGACACCAAGATGCATAATGCCGCGCAGCACGCTGCGGTTCCTGCGTACCGGACTGACGACGACCGGAAGTGCCGAGGCGAAGCAATAGATGGCCTTTGCCGAGGCCAGGCCGACCTGCTTGGCCAGACCGATTCCGCTGGCGCTGCTGCCCAGGAGATGGCCATGCGTCTGGCCGACGCGGAAGCGGCGGCGGCCGAGCCAATCGAATGCCGCCCTGGAGCGCGGCACCACCTCGTCGACCCACGCCTCGGGCGAGAAGGCGATGCGGCCGCCTGCCTTGTGCATCTGGTCGAAGAATTCGGTGTCCTCGCCGCCGGTCTGGCCACGCGCCAGGCTGAAGCGGCGGCCGCGCAGGCTGTCCGAGCCCATCCGCAGCAGAACGTTGCAGGTGTAGCCGGTCTGGATCTCGCCGCGCACCCAGACGGGCAAGGTCGAATGGAAATCGCCGCGCCGCATCCAGTCCGGCGCGTCCGGGCGATAGCGCGCCCTGACCGGGCCGAGCACGGCGGCGGCACCGCTTTGCTGCGCCATCGCGACCAGTTCGGCAAGCCATGGCGTCGTGGCCGTCTCGTCGTCGTCGATGAAGGCGACGAAATCCGCGGTGCTCGCATCGAGGCAGGCGTTGCGGGCGATCGAGATGTTGCGCGCCGGGGCGTGCTGATAGTGGATCGGCACCGTCAATTCCCGCGACAGCGCCGCCACCAGGTCACGGGCCGATGGGGTGTCGTCATTGTCGGCGACGACGATGCGGACATCGAATCCCACCGGCATCTCCATGGCGTCGAGCGAGCGCAGCGTGTCGGCCAGTTCCGGCCGGCGGAACGTGCAGACGCCGATGTCGATGCTGCGGTCCTTTGCCGACACCGCCATCAGGCCACTCCTCGTCGCGAGCCGAGGCCGAGAAGCTGCAGCCAGAAGCCGACCGACCAGCCAAGATGCATGACCATGGCCGAGACACCGGCCAGCGCAACGTCGGCCTTGCGCTGGCGGATAGCCGTCACCAGCCCGTAGCCCAGGCAAACCGACGCCCACAGCAGCAGCGGCATCGCCGCCAGCCAGTGCACGAAGGAGAAGGCCGCCAGCAGCACCACCGGGAACACCAGCAGCGGCACCATCTGCCTCACCTTCGGGATGACGCGATGCTTCAGTACATTCTTGGCACGCCCGCGACCGTAGCCGAGATACTGGAAATAGAGGCCTGAGAGCGAGGCACGCGGGTAGTAGACCATCTGCGTCTTGCCGCTCATCCAGATCTTGTAGCCGGCCTTGCGCAGGCGATAATCGAGCTCGGCGTCCTCGTTGTGGCTGAACGTTTCGTCATAGCCGCCGACGGCGCCGAACGCCGATATCCGCATCAGTGCATGATGGCCGTGATCGATCCACTGTCCCTGCGAAAGATGCCTATGCTTCGAGCCGCCGGTGCCGAGCTTGGAGTTCTGCGCCGCGGCCGCCGCCTTCTGCACGGCACCGCTGCCGCTGGTGAGCATCGAAACGACAACCGAATCCGCTGATGTAGCCAGGGCTTCCTCGACCAGCCAGTCGCAATAATCGTCGGGATAACCGCCATGCGCATCGATGCGGATGAGATAGTCGGCACCATCGCCGAAAGTACCGACGGCGAGATTGATCGCCGCGCTCTGGATACGCCGCTTGTTGTGGAGCAGGATAACCCGCGGGTCCCTGGCAATGACGTCGTTTACGATGGAAAGCGTGCCGTCGGTGCTGCCGCCGTCGGCGACGATGATCCGGGCGCCAAGCCGGGCGGCCGCGGGCCGCAATTGATCGAGCAGCGCACCGATATGGGCGGCTTCGTTCAGGCATGGGATAACGATCAGGCTGGATGAGGGTTTTTCCGTCTGCGTCATCAACCTCTGTCCATCTTGCCTTTGTCCATCCCCTGCCATCCTATGCCAATGCCTCGGCGGCAAACGAACCGGGCACGGCCGTCAGGCTGCGCAGCCGCTCGACAAGCGCACGGCAATCGCTGCGATCGTAGCTCCAGGTCCTCGGGTTGCGCGCCAGAACACGCCCCTTCAGCCTGGCGAAGCGATGCTCCTCCATCTTGCCTAGCGCGGCTTCGAGCGCTTCGGGCGACGCTTGCGGCAACAGCACGCCGATATCCTGCTGCTTGAGGAACCGCCCGGTCTCGGTATTGCCCATCGAGATCGGCACCGCGCCGAAACGGCAACCCTCATAGAGCCGGTTGGGCAGAAGCCATTCGGAGTTCTGCCCCGCTTCGAAGAAATCGATCGCCCAGGAAAAATGGACATCGTTGTAGATCGCCGCCATGTCTTCCGGATTGCGGTAGGGCCCGAGAAACGACAGCCATGGCTCGGCCTCGACAAAGCCGTGAAAGTCAGGGAATTCCGACAAAGCCGGACGGCCGCGCAGCACGATCTCGAAGCGGCCCTCCGTGCGGCGGGAGAAATCAGCCAGCAGCTCGAGCGAGCGGCGGCAGCGCAGCGCGCCGAACCAGCCGATCCGCCATGGCGGGCCGACCGGGCTCTCTTCAGCCTCCGGAGCGCCGGGCACAATCGTCGCGGCCTCGAAATATTTGTTTTCGACCAGCTCGATGGGTGCCGCGACCTGGCCGAACGGCTTGAAATAATTGGCGATGAAAGCAGGCGAACTGGTCACCAGCAGCTTCACATCCCTGGCCAGAAATCGTTCGGTGGCACGCAGCGCCTTGCCCAGGACATCGTTGCGCAGCACAAGCCGATGAATGTCGAGGCACTCGTATACGATCGGAACCGATGCACCGAAGGCTGACCTGGCGCGGCGGGCAAGCGCCAGCATTTCCAGGTTGCGCGCGACGATGACATCCGGCTTTGGCATTCCGCCCAGCTTCGAGCCTATCGAAACGGCTGCTTTGGCTACGGCCGCGAGGCGTTGGCCGAATCGCCCGTCACGCGTCCCGCCGAGGTCGATCGGGCGCAGTCCCTCGATATCCGCAATCGGATTCGCGGTGCGACGGAAGCCGGCCAAGGTGACCTGGGCCCCACCTGCCCTGAGCATCGTGATCCGCCGGCGCACCGCCGGGTCGGAAACGTCGTGCACTAGGTACAAGACATGCAGCATAAAAACTCGACCGCTGTTGGCCCACCCAAGGGAATGCTAGTACAGCTCTTGCTGCATCGCAACATTTTTGCTGCACCAATCCACGTTTTCTGTTGCACTGCAAAATTATTGCCGTAGTTTGTGGTCGGCGGCGGTCGTGGATTTTCGGGCTCGAAAATCCACGTAAAAAATCAGGAATCCTGAATTTGGAAGCCAATGCATTCGATCCGCCAGAAGGCTCCTTGCGCAAATCGGTTGGGCGCGGCGCGGTTGTCACGGCCATGGCGCAATCGGTGCGGGTCGCGACACAGATTCTGTCGGTTGTCGTGCTGTCGCGGTTGTTGTCGCCACAGGATTTCGGTGTCGTGGCGATGTGCGCGCCGGTGCTTGCCTTTATCGCACTGTTCCAGGATTTCGGCCTGACCCAGGCAACGATCCAGAAATCAGGCATCCGGCATGAGGAGGTGAACTACCTCTTCTGGATCAATGTCGCCGTCAGCGCGATCCTGGCTTGCGTGCTTGCGGGTGCGGCGCCGCTGGTTGCTGCCTTCTACGGCGAGCCGCGCGTGACAGGTCTGGTGGCTGCGTTCGGGCTGCAGATCATGGCCTATGGGCTTGGCGCCCAGCATCTGGCGCTCTTGACGCGCCGTATGCAGTTCGGCCGGCTGGCCGTCATCGACGTCGCCAGCGCCATCGCCGGGCTTGCCGTGTCGATCGCCTGGACCTTCATCGATCGCTCCTATTGGGCCCTGTTTGCCGGCACGCTGACCGGTGCCGTGCTGCCGACGCTCTGCTACTGGGCGAGTTCGCGCTGGCGTCCGGGCCTGCCGCGCAAGGTCGCCGGCATCGGCGAGCTGATCAATTTCGGCGCCGGCATCACCGGCTTCAACTTCGCCAATTTCTTTGCCCGCAACCTCGACAACGTGCTGATCGGCAAATATTGGGGCGAGGCGCAGCTCGGCCTCTATGACCGCGCCTACAAGCTGCTTCTGTTTCCGCTGAGCCAGATCACCAATCCCTTGTCGAAGGTGATGGTTCCAGCACTTTCCAGGCTGAAGGACGAGCCGGATCGCTACCGCAGCGCCTATCTGCGCGTGATGCCGCTGATCCTGCTGGTGGCGCTTCCCGGTGTCGCCTTCGCCACCGCGATGTCGGATGTGCTGATCCCCTTCGTGCTCGGCGAGCAATGGCGCGCAAGCGCCTCGATTTTCCTGGCGCTCGGCTTTGCCGGGCTGCTGCAGCCGCTCAACAATCCGGCGGGGTGGCTTTTCGTCAGCCAGGGCCGCTCCGGCGATTTCATGCGCTGGGGCATCATAACGGCCGTGACGTCGGTGCTGGCTTTCATGCTCGGCCTGCCCTATGGCGCGCTGGGCGTGGCGATCGCCTATGCGATCAGCGAATATCTGCGGACGCCTTTCCTATGGCTCTATGTCGGCAAGAGCGGACCGCTGCAGGCGCATCATGTGCTGCGCGCGGCAACGCCGTTCGTGCTTGGCGCCCATCTGGCGCTGGCCGCGATCTGGTTCGTCAAGCCACTGCTGCCGCAGCAGCATGTCGTCGCCCTGGCCAGCAGCGCCGTGTTCGCCTACCTCATCACAATCATCATCGCACTGGCATTCGCCTCCGGCCGCGAAGCCTTGCGCGAGGCACTCAGGATGCTGCCGGCAAGGCTGCCTGCGGCAGCGCCGCGCGAAGCGCAATAATTTGGGCGTCTTCGACTGCTACGGACATCTCCTCCAGGACCAGGTCTGAACCATGCACTACCGATCGATCTCCGATATGAACGACGCCATCGTCAGGGGCCTGCACCGGCTGCCGCGCGACATCGACCTGGTCGTCGGTGTGCCGAGAAGCGGCGTTTTGGCAGCGACGCTGGTCAGCCTTGCCGCGAACATCCCGATGACCGATCTCGACAGCTTCCTGGCTGGGCGAATCTACACATCAGGCGTCACCAAGCGCCGGGCCGCTCTCGACCGCAAGGTTTCCGAGATGCGCAAGGTGCTGGTGATCGACGACAGCGTCGCCGGCGGCAACGCCATGCGCGACGCACGCGCCCGCATCCAGGCTGCGGGCATCGAGGCGGACTTCACCTTTGCCGCCGTGTTCGGCCTTGAGCCCCTGCACCAGGAAACCGACCTCGTCTTCGAGGTCGTGCCGCATCCGCGCATGTTCCAGTGGAACTTCATGCATCACAAATTCCTGGCGCAATGCTGCGTCGACATTGACGGCGTGCTGTGCCTCGACCCGACAGAGGCGGAAAACGACGACGGCCCGGCCTATGAGAAATTCCTCAGCGAAGCGCGGCCGCTCCATGTCGCGACCCACAGGATCGGCTGGCTGGTCACCAGCCGGCTGGAGAAATACCGCGCGCTCACCGAGGCATGGCTCGCCAAGCATGAGATCAAATACGACCAGCTGATCATGCTCGATCTGCCGAGCAAGGCGGAACGGCAACGACTCGGCGCGCATGGCAGTTTCAAGGCCGATTTCTACCGCAAGTCCGATGCCATCCTGTTCATCGAGAGCGAGCACGAACAGGCGCTGAAGATCACCGAACTGTCAGGCAAGCCGGTGCTGTGCGTCGAAACGCATATGGTCAGCTTCCCCGACGCGCTGTCGCTGCCGGCACTTGGCCAGGCGGCCCGCAACCTGCCGGCAAGGCTGCGGCAGATCAAGTCGCAAGAGGGCCGCAAGAGCGCCGCCAAGACCATTGCCCGCGCACTGCTTGGCGCCCGCGGCTACGAGACGCTGAAAAGCCGGGTCAAGCGTCCGGCCTGACCTGCTCAGGCGGCGTCGTCAGGCCGCCTGTCGCGCGCGCTGCTGCATGACCCTGTCCAGTATCGAGAAGAAGGTGATGAACTGGCGATCGGGATCGAGTTCCGGGCGCCCGGCGAAGCTGCGAGCGAGACCGGAAAGCCGGTCATATTCCTGGTTGTCGTTCCACAGCCGCCTGACGGCCGCGACCCAATCGGCCAGCGGAGCATCGTAATCCAGCACCACGCCACCGGAGCCGACAGCCTCGGGCAGACCGCCGCGCCGCGAACCGATAACGGGGATTCCGCTGCAATGGGCCTCCGAAGCGACACGGCCCCACGCCTCTTCCCACTTGCTGGGAGCAAGCAGGATCTTCGTGCGACCATAGACCGTCTTCATGTCGCTGGTGCGGCTCTCCAGGACGACATTGCCCAAGGGAGCGATCGTCTGTTCGATCCGCGCCCGGTGATCGTCGTCGAGCTTCCAGCTTTCGACGAACAGGAATGGAATTTCGCGGCAGGCGCCGGCAATCCGCACCGCGAGCTCAAATCCCTTTTCCTCATAGGGGTTGATCAGCGTGACGAACTGGCCCGTCGTCGGCGTCGAGTAATGCGCCGGGTTGATGGTTGGCGGGATCACTGCTGCCTCGATGCCGAATTCTTTTTTGTAGGTTCGCGCGGTGAAATCCGAATTGGCAATGTAAAGCGCCGAATGCAATTCGCGCAGATCGCCGCCCAGTTCATGGAACTCGACATTGCGGAGATAAACGACCAGAGGCACGCCCTCCGCCTGCAGCGCCTTGCCGATCGGAACCGATTTGTGACACTGGACCACGGCGACATCGGGCTTCAGCCTGTCGACGGCATAACCCGCCGCTTCCCAGGGAAACCAGGCCCGCACCACCGGATAGCCGGGATAGCTGTCGACAACCGCCGGCTGCCGCAACAGCTTCATCTTGGCGCGCGCCTTGAAGCCGAAGACACCGTCACCGAACAGGGCGGCGAGCACAGCGGCTTCATGACCGTGCTCGATCAACTGTTCGGCCAGATGATGCGTGCTCGACTGAACGCCGCCACTGAACTCGGGCGGGTAGCCGTTGCCGCCTGCAAAGAGAACTTTCATGATCGGGCTCCTTGTCGCATCTCGTATTCCTTGCTCGGAGACAACAGGCAAAGGCCGCCGCCTCGCTTTCGACGTCAGGCAAGTTTCGGCGGCTCCAGATTGGCGAAGGGATTGGTACAGGATTGCCAGCCGGTAAACCGGATCGGGTCGTTGGGCGAACTGCGCCAGGCGTAGTCCGTCAGCATATGGAATTCGGCGATGACCCAGCGGTCGAAATGCAGCAGATCTTCCCGCTTCCGCCGGGGCAGCAAGCGACGCGCGGCGCCCAGTTTGAGCTCCTCCACCAGGGTGACGGCGTCACTCAGTTTTTCGCTTGGAAAGTTCCATGGATTCCGGTCGCGGAACGCCAGCACGAACTGCTGCAGATGCTCGATGCGGATGTTCAACTTGCCAAGGTATTTTTCCAGCGTGACGCGCACCAGATCCTCGTCCGAGAAGGAGGAAACGGTGGCGTAGGCGACCCCTGTCGAGACCACTCCGCCAGCCAAGACGGCCAGGGCCGAGCGTCTGGAAATCTCGATCATGCGATACCTCCTTTCACGCGATCCGGCTCGCCGCCCGCAAGGACAGCGCTGCCGCGGTCAGGCTCGGGTTGGCGCAGGAGCAGCTCGGATAGGTGCTGGTGCCGACGACGACCAGGTTTCTGAGCTGATGGTGGATCATGCCGCTGTCGACCACAGAATCGGCCGGGCCGGTGCCCATCCTCAGCGTGCCCTGGACGTGCGATTCGGTCGGCCGAATGCCGCGGTCGAAGAGCTTTTCGACCGGCAGCGGCGCCAGAAGGTCAGGCAATTTCTCCAGAGCACGCGCCATGCCCTTCACCGCGTAGTCCGATGGCGCCTTGAAGCTGACGAAGGCATTGTCATCCGCGTCAAGCGTGACGTAGTTCTCGGGGTCGAGCAGGTTCTCGGTGACCACGACCAACGGCAGCGCCTGGCGTAGCCGCCCCTTTTCGGCACGCATTCCGTGCTGCCAGCGGTTCTCGAAATAGACCAATGCCGCCGCATGCTCCGATCGGTGAGGACCATCATAGAGACCGAAATTCAGGCCTGTTGTGATGGTGCTGCCGTCGAAATTGTCGACGCCGTCGAGATAGACCTCGAAATTCCAGCCGTAGGATTCATGCAGGCCGCTGCCGACAAATTCGCCGCCCAGGCCGGATCGCAGCATGATCGCCGCGCTCTGGATGGCATTGGCGCCGAGAATGAAGAGATCGCCGCTGACCTGGTATTCCTTGCCGTCATGGCTGAACGTGACCGAACGGACAGCGCCGCCGACGTGATCGAGCCGGCGCACTTCCGCACCGAGGCAGACCGAGATGTCGGGATGCTCGAAGACGTGCATCAACCCGTTGTTGACGGTGAATTTGGCGTCGACCGGGCACAGCCAGCAACGCAGATTGGCACAGCACGAGCTGCGCTGCGCGGTCGGCACGCGAGCCCGCGCGGTTGGCATGACGAAGTGCTGGTCGGGCTGCGCCGCCTTCATCATCCTGTCCGGTGTCGACATGCGATGCGGCGGTTGCGGAAACGGCTTCGAGCGGGGCAGCATCGCCGCCATGTCGGGGTCGCCGGAGATCGACATGATGTCTTCCGCGTCGCAGTAGAACGGCTCGACGTCGTCATAACTGATCGGCCAGTCATTACCGATGCCGTAGGTGCTTTTCAGCCGGAAATCATTGGGATGAAATCTTGGCGTCTGCGCGAACCAGCAATTCGTCCCGCCACCCAGTCCGATCGTGTAGTTCCACGGCTTGTCGGAATTGGTCTTGTAGGTCGTCTCGTCTTCGATGTCGGTGTTGACGTTCTGTTCGAGCTGCCATTCATGGGTGTTGTGGCGTCCCCACTCCAGCACCAGAATGCGCGCCTTTCGGCGCCTGGCGAACTCATGCAGGAAGAAGGCCGAACCGAAGCCGGAACCGATCGCGACGAGATCGAAATGATCCTTGGTGATTTGCTCCGGCTTTACGTCCAGCACCATCAGCTACAACTCCACACAGAAATACGCGCTCAGCCCCAGCGTCCGCAGGCCGTGTGCGGACCGGTCTTGCATCCGTCTGCCAGGGCCCGGTCTCATGCCGCCATTCTGCCGATCGAGTGATATTCGATGCCATGGCGGGCGATGACCTTGGGGTCATAGAGGTTGCGGCCGTCGAAGATGACCGGCGTGGTCAGCGCGTCCTTCACCGCGTCGAAGGACGGCGCGCGAAAGCTCTTCCATTCTGTGGCGATCAGCAGCGCATCGGCGCCGCGCAGCGCCGCCTCCTTGGTGCCGCACAGAAGCAGGTCGTCGCGCAGCCCGTAGATGGCCTGGCATTCCTGCATCGCCTCGGGATCATAGGCCTGCACATTGGCGCCGGCCTTCCAGAGCGCCTCCATCAGGACGCGCGCCGGCGCCTCACGCATGTCGTCGGTGTTGGGCTTGAAGGCCAGACCCCAGAGCGCAAAGGTCCTGCCTTTGAGGTTGCCCTTGAAATAGCGGTCCACCTTGTCGAAGAGAACCGATTTCTGTGCGTTGTTGCGCTCCTCAACGGCGCGCAGCAGCTTGGCGTCGAACTTGACGCCTTCGGCGGTCTTGATCAGCGCCCGCACATCCTTCGGGAAGCACGAGCCGCCATAGCCGAGGCCCGGATAGATGAAATGGTAGCCGATGCGCGGATCGCTGCCGATGCCCTTGCGGACCTCCTCGATGTCGGCGCCGAGTTGTTCGGCCAGATTGGCCATCTCGTTCATGAAGCTGATCTTGGTCGCCAGCATGCAGTTGGCGGCATATTTGGTGAATTCTGCGCTGCGCACGTCCATCACGATCATCTTCTCGTGGTTGCGATTGAACGGCGCGTAGAGTTCGCGCATCACAGCCTCGGTGTCCTCGCTGTCGGTGCCGACGATGATGCGGTCCGGCTTCATGCAGTCGGCAACCGCGGACCCTTCCTTGAGGAATTCCGGATTTGAAGCGACATCGAAAGCCAGGTCCTCGCGGCCTCTTTTCTTCAGCGTGTCGGCGATCCTGGCCTTCACCTTTTCGCAGGTGCCGACCGGCACCGTCGACTTGCCGACGACGATCTTGGGTTTGTCCATTTCGCGGCCGATGGTCTCGGCGACTGCCAGCACATATTTGAGG
>NZ_RZQP01000020.1:0-52337 GCF_003998165.1 Mesorhizobium sp. M7A.F.Ca.US.007.01.2.1
GGGCCTACCAATCCGGACTTTATCGAGGGACTGTATTCAACTCAGGATTTCGCGAGCATGCCTTGAACGCGACCGAGGGAGTTGCGTGCATGTACGTACGGTTCTTACCAAACCGTGAGCTTTCGTTGCCAGTTGCTTATCGGCAACTAGATTGGCAACGCGGCATCCCCAAAACATGCCGCAGTGGCCGGCGCGGGTTTAGGCAACGGTGTCTCACCGGCATCATCGCGCCGGCCACTCGAAATGTCCGCTGGCGGCTCTGGCGGAGAAGCCTCTGTTGGCCCGGCGCGCTCAAACGAGAGGCCGCTCCTGCCTCGCGGGATGCTTCGAGCCCAAATCTCCGACCAGCCGGCGGTACTGGGTTTCGGGTGGACCGTAAGAATCTTGCGCCAACGTCATGAGACCGTCTCGATCGCGGATCGTAATCTCTCCGCGGCGCGCTCGGATATAACCGTAACTTTCGATCATCTGGAGGCCGACGGTAACCCCCGGACGCCTCACACCAAGCATGATGGACAGAAATTCATGGGTTATCATAAGCCTGTCGCCGACAGTGCGGTCGCTGCACATCAAAAGCCATCTTGCCAGTCGAACTTCCAGGCTCTGCCGCGCGTTGATCGATGCCGTATAGCTTGTCTGAACATGGAAATATTGGACATAGCGCAACAGGAACGACCGCAATGTAGGGCTGTCCTCCAGGGCTTCGACGAAGGGGACAGCCTCTATCCGGAGAGCCTCGCATGTCGACTGGACGTAACAATCAAAGTTGGCCTGGTCGTCCCCCATGACCAGGGCCGAACCGGTCATTCCTTCGAACCCGATGATTCCGACTTCGGCTTCGGTCGCAGGCGAAGTCCTCGCCACTACCGAGGCCAGCCCGCTTTCCAGAAAATAGACGGCTTCGATCTTCTGCCCCGCGGTCTCCAGCGGCGCGCGCAACTCAAGAAAAACACTCGCCAGATGCGGACGTAGCCGCGCGAAATCGTCCGCGCTCATCCGGCGAAGCAATTCGCTCTTGGCTTGCAGTGTCTGGTAATCCACGAGACTCTTTTCCCTTGGGCAAGAGCACTGGGATCTCTTAGCCGGCCGCGCCCGTCGAACGAGCGGACGGTAACGAACCATAGACTTCGTCTCGCGCAGCACTAGACGGGCGGGCGCGTTGGTATGAAACCGACAGTTACTGCTGAAGACTCGAAGGCCTTGTTGGCTGACTATCTTTCGCCAGCAAACGAGCCTCCCGCAGAATAGAGGCGCGATCGAACCCGAGGAGCGATATGATTTCGCGTATCTGTTGTTCAGTGGCGCCTGTATCCCGCGCCAGCGCGGTCATCGCGCCCACTGGCAGACCGGGGTGCTCGGGCTCCTTCGCCGTGCAACACCATGCCTCGTGATGGGCAAGAGCGATGGTCACTCCCAAGCGTCAGCGCCCCAACTGTGCTGCTGACGATTTCCTTTTGTACGCTTCCGTACGGAGCTTTGCGAGTCAATTCGGACGGAGGCTGAGTTGAGGCTTCTAGCGTCCTTGCGTCGTCCGTCCGTCGCCCCCGGAATTGTTCGGAACGATTGCTCGGCTGAGAGGTTCAAATATTCCACCCAACAGGAGTCTCGAAAGATGGATCACACCAACCACGTACGCCTCACAAGCACCGAACTGACACCAGACATTCTCGAAGACGCCACGATTTACGACGCAGACGACAACAAAGTCGGCAGCGTTTCGCATGTGCACGGCTCAGGAGCCGCCAGTCAGGTCGTCATCGATGTCGGCGGCTTTCTCGGCATTGGCGCCAAGCCGGTGGCCGTTCCCGCAAGCCAGTTGGAATTCATGCGCGATGAAGACGGCGACGTTCACGCGGTGACGAACTGGACCAAGGATCAGCTCAAGAGCATGCCCGAGCATCACGATGCATGATTTCAAGGACTTCACCTTGAACGGGAGCGGCCACTCGGCCGCTCTCTCTTAGGCGCAACAGGGTGGACAGACGATGCGGCGCGAAACCGGAGCCTGCTTCTGCGGAGGGATCGCCGCAGCCCTGGACGGAGAGCCTTTCTGGATATGCTACGATCACGACGACGATTGCCGCCGGGCCATCGGAAGTCCGCTGACGATCTGGGTTGGTTACCGGCCGAAGCAATTTCAGCTCCTTAGAGGGACGCCGAAGGCCTTTTCCCAAACGCCAGGCGTCACCCGCACGTTCTGCCCAGACTGTGGAAGCTCGATAGGCTATAGCGACGAAGGCCTGCCGGACGAGTTCTATGTGACGATCGGCTTCTTTGACAACCCTGAAGGGTTTCGGCCGCAAGCCCATGCCTATTGGGACCTGAGGCTGCCGTGGATCGAGTTTGATGACAGCCTGCCACGCATCGACCGATATTCAAGGAAGCGCGACCCGAAGTTCGGCAACCCGCGCGACCGGTAGTCGCGGTGCGTGACGCCAGGATATCGGCGGAACCTGACGATCGCTAACGGGTTATTCGGGCAGACCTGTCGGGTGCGACCATGCCATCGACCGTGATCCGAAATGCGCAATACGATCCCGCCACCAGGATCCTGTCGGTCTGGTTTGTGCCGAGCGGCAGACGCTACGAATATGAGGATGTTGCACCGGCAACTTATGCCGCTTTCACCAAAGCTTCCTCAAAAGGCCGCTTCTTCAATGAGTTCATCCGCGACCGCCATCGGTACCGCCGCGTGGCGTGACAAGTTTGGACATGAGCAGGCGATGCACGGAACCTGACCGGCATCGTCTCGTTGACGTCTCGTCATCGAAGCAAGCCAGGCAACGACAGTGTTCATCTGGACATGCTCAGGTGTTCGCACCGGCAAGATCGATCGGAAAAGGCTTCAAGGGAGTTCAAGAGCCATGACGGCCAAGAAGCAGAAGACCGAAAGCAAGGACAAGAAGGCATTGCGCTTGGCAGAGACCACCGACGTCTCACCCAAGCAGGCCAGGGAGCTCATGCAAAAGCATGGCAAGGACAACCCCAAGGTCGAGAAGGAAGCCAGAAACTTCAAGGCGGAAGGATAGGATCCGCATGAGGCGACCTGTATGGCCCCTGCAGGTGATCGGCCAGGCAATTCGGGATTAAGGGGGTGCCCCGGCCTTTTCGGCCGCGAGCGCAAAAGGAAAGCGCAGCACCAGGTTGCGGTTCTCGTCAAAAATCTCGAAGGTCAATCCGGTACGCAGCGGCCTGCCATGCAGCAGCTCTTCGGCAAGGATTTCCTTCGCCGACGCCATCGCGTTTTCCTCAGCGCTCGCGAGATCAGAAAATTCCTGGCCCTCGGGATCCTCCTGCAAGCTTCCGCTCTCATCTCGAAGGTCGAAAAAGTACCTGGACATGCCGACTGAACTCCTGCTCATCGCGACGGTAGCATCGGAAGCGCCAGCCTCAGACTTCAGTGCCTGATGTCCCCGGATTGTCGAAGAGCACAGCGAGGCCATGCTCGATGGCGCAGGCCGCTATCAGATCATCGAAGGCCTTTCCGGAAAGCGGGCAACTTGGCATCACCTCTCGAATTGCGGTCCCGGCCTTGGCGGTAGAGATCACATCGTGGCGTTTCTTGCGTGTCTCGACATATTGCTCGACCAGGATTTTCAGGCGCCTCACCGCAACGTCGTCCGTAAACATGGATTCCTCAGCCAATGCCGGAAGTAAGGCTGTCGGCCTGATCATCGGCCGACGATCTCGGGGTTAGCCGGGATTGCTCGCACAATATTTCTATGGGCAGTTGGTTCCCCCGACCGCTTGCTTGGTAATTTTCGTACAGGGAATACCCTTGCCCGGGCTTTCATCGGGCCGAACCGACAGCCGATTTTCCGATGCCGAGGCGAGCGTTCAGGCTTGCATCACCATGCGGCTGTGACGTGCAACGACACTTTCCTCATCGGTCGCAATCACGCGTACTTCCACCTTGCTCTCGGGACGACTGAGGATCTCGGCGTGGGTGTTGTTGGCGCGATCTTCAAGCACCACGCCAAGCCAGGTCAATTTTTCGCATATGGCCTTGCGGATGGTCGCGGACCGTTCGCCGATGCCGGCGGTGAACACCAGGCATTCAAGGCCACCCATCGTGTTTGCAAGCGCCGCGGCCTCTCTCGCGGCGCGAAAGGCGAAAAGCGCCATCGCCTCTTGCGCGCGAGGAT
Organism: Mesorhizobium sp. M7A.F.Ca.US.007.01.2.1; assembly: GCF_003998165.1. NCBI lineage: Bacteria > Pseudomonadati > Pseudomonadota > Alphaproteobacteria > Hyphomicrobiales > Phyllobacteriaceae > Mesorhizobium > Mesorhizobium sp. M7A.F.Ca.US.007.01.2.1. Next base: position 4,146 of record NZ_RZQP01000020.1, read on the forward strand.
CATTGCTCGCTTCGAGCGTCCTCATGTCGCCGGAAATACCGGATACGCCGAGCAGGCCCGACTTCTCGTAGAGCATCGCCTGCAGTTCTTCCGCCGCGATGCCTCTTTCCAGCAGGAAATACAACAGCACGCCGGGATCGATGGCGCCGCACCGCGTGCCCATGACGAGGCCATCCAGGGCCGAAAAACCCATCGTGGTATCGATGCTTTTGCCCCCGTGCAGGGCGCAAAGACTTGCCCCATTGCCGAGATGGGCGACGATCGTGTGTTTCGCCGCGAAAATTGGCGATATCTCGCTGAGCCGCCCGGCGATGTATTCATAGGAGAGACCGTGGAACCCGTAGCGGCGCAAGCCTTGCTCTTCATACTGGCGCGGAAGGGCAAAGCGCCGCACGAGCGGATCGATCGTCTGGTGGAAAGCGGTGTCGAAACAGCCAACCTGTGGCAGGTCCGGTTGCAAGGCGGCTATTGCACGGACGGGCGCGAGACTGCGAGGCTGATGCAGCGGAGCAAGCGGCGTAAGTTTGTCGATGGCGTCGATGATGTCTGGGGTCAGACGGACAGGTTCGATGAACTCGCTTCCGCCATGCACGATGCGATGGCCGGCGCAGATCAGGTTTCTTTCCCCAATTTCGCCCTGCACCCAATTCAGCATCTCGCCTATGGCCGCGTCACGCCGCTTGTCGGCGGTGAGCGGACGATCGCACTGCACCGTTCCGTCGGCCGCTTTTGCGCGCAGTGTGGGTTTGTCGCCCAGGTCCAGCGTGCCGCGTGAAACGAGTTGCATATCCCGTGATGAGACAAGATCGTAAAGCGCGAACTTGATGCTGGACGAGCCGGCATTCAGCGCCAGGATCGACCGACGCGTCATTGGCGCCCCTTTGTCGCGGCTTTGTCGGGCCAGCTCCATTTCTGGATTTCGGGCATGTCTTCGCCGTGCTCGCGCACATAGGCCTTGTGCTTCGCCAACCTGCCGTGGAGTTCGCCGGCAAGCCCTTCGGCCCTTTCGGCCAGTCCCGGCACGCGTTCGATGGCGGCGAGCGCGAGATGGTAGCGGTCGAGTTCATTGAGCACCACCATGTCGAATGGCGTCGTCGTGGTGCCCTCCTCGCGGAAGCCATGCACATGCATGTTGTCATGGTTGGCGCGGCGGTATGTCAGGCGATGAATGAGATAGGGATAGCCGTGATAGGCGAAGATGACGGGCCGTGTTTTCGTGAACAACGCGTCGAAGTCCCCGTCGGGCAGGCCGTGCGGATGCTCCGTGTTCGACTGCAATGTCATCAGATCGACAACATTGACGACGCGGATTTTCAGGTCGGGGATCGCGGAGCGCAGAATGTCTGTCGCGGCCAGTGTTTCCAGGGTCGGCACATCGCCGGCGCAGGCCATGACCACATCGGGCTCCTCGTGCTGAGCAACCGTGCCGGCCCATTCCCAGATGCCCGCTCCAGCTTTGCAATGCGCTCCGGCTTCTTCAATGGACAGCCATTGCGGTCCCGGCTGCTTGCCGGCGGTGATGACATTGATGCGGTTATAGGTTCTCAGGCAATGATCGGTGATCCACAACAGGGTGTTGGCGTCCGGCGGGAAATAGAGCCTTACCGTGTCGGCCTTCTTGTTGGCGACCAGATCGGCAAAGCCCGGATCCTGATGGCTGAAACCATTGTGATCCTGCCGCCAGACATGCGAGGTCAAAAGGTAATTGAGCGAGGCGATCGGCTTGCGCCAAGCGAGCTCGCCGGAGGTCTTCAGCCATTTGGCATGCTGGTTGACCATCGAATCGACGATATGAATGAAGGCCTCATAGCATGAAAACAGGCCATGGCGGCCGGTGAGCAGATAGCCTTCAAGCCAGCCCTGGCAGAGATGCTCGCTCAGCACTTCCATGACGCGACCATCACGGGAAAGATGGACGTCATAGGGCTCGATGCGCTCCATCCAGATCCGATCGGTGACCTCGAACACGTCGTCGAGGCGGTTGGAGGATGTCTCGTCCGGCCCCATCAGGCGGAAGTTTCGCGCCTCGGCATTGAGGCGGAACACCTCGCGAAGATAGCTTCCGCAAATCCGCGTCGCCTCGGCAATGACGCCACCTGGACGCGGCACTTCCAGGGCCAGGCTTTTCCAATCTGGAAGCATCAGATCGCGCTTCAGCAGGCCGCCATTTGCGTACGGGCTTGCGCCCATGCGCCTTGTCCCTGTCGGGGCAAGTGCCGCAAGCTCCGGCAACAGGTGCCCGCTTTCGTCGAACAGCTCTCCCGGTTCGTAGCTTCGCATCCAGTTTTCGAGGATCTTGCGGTGCTCCTCATTCCCTCGAGCGTTCGATACCGGCACTTGATGCGAGCGCCAGAAACCCTCGACTTTTTCGCCATCGACTTCCTTCGGCCCGGTCCATCCCTTGGGGCTGCGCAGCACGATCATCGGCCATTTCGGGCGTTGACCATGCCATCCCGGAGCCCGTGCCTGCTCCTGAATGGAACGGATGCGATCGAGCACCGTGTCGAGCGTCGCGGCCATGGACCGGTGCATGGCAAGCGGCTCGTGGCCTTCGACGAAGAACGGTTCGTAGCCATAGCCGGCGAAAAGGTCTCGCAATTCCTGATCGTCCATGCGGCCGAGGATCGTCGGATTGGCGATCTTGTAGCCGTTGAGATGCAGGATCGGCAGGACGGCGCCGTCCGACGCTGGGTTCAGGAACTTGTTGGAATGCCATGCCGCCGCCAGCGGACCGGTCTCGGCTTCGCCGTCACCAACGACGCAGGCAACCACCAGACCCGGATTGTCGAAGGCCGCACCGAAGGCATGAACCAATGCATATCCCAATTCGCCGCCCTCATGGATGGAGCCTGGCGTCTCGGGCGCGGCATGGCTTGGCACGCCACCGGGAAAGGAAAACTGCCGGAACAGTTTCCTGAGGCCGTCTTCGCCCTGCCCGATATCGGGATAGATCTCGCTATAGGTGCCCTCGAGCCATGTGTTGGCGACCATTGCGGGACCGCCATGGCCCGGGCCGCAGATAAACAGAACATCGAAGTCGCGTTCGCGGATAACGCGGTTCAGATGCAGGTAGAGAAAATTCAGGCCCGGCGTCGTGCCCCAATGGCCAAGCAACCGAGGCTTGACGTGCTCGGCCTTCAACGGTTCGCGCAACAGCGGATTGTCGAGCAGATAGATCTGGCCGACCGAGATGTAATTCGCGGCGCGCCAGTAACGGTCCATGAGGTCGATCCGTTCGTGGCCGATAGCCTGCGGCGTCGCGGCAGCCTTGTCGTTCATCGACATCTCCAGCTTTCGGTTCGCTGGTGATAACTGGGGCATCTTTGCGCTTGAGCAACCCCCGACTGCCGCCGTCCGGGACAGTGTCGCGACCCGAGCGGCCAAGAGACCGGTCGCTATCCCGGTGGAGCGAGCGGCTCTGTCCGCAAATAGGCGGGAACCTTGAAGTCCTCCAGCGGTTAGAAACTGGAATCGCGAAGGCCAGGTTCAAGGCAGCTACCGCGAAGGACAACCTCGAAGCGTTGCACCAAAGGGAGCTAAAAAATGCTCGATCTTCCTCGTGCCCGTGATCGAATGGTCAATATCCACGTCGGCCGGCGTGGCATCCATGACCGTGAAATTCTGCAGGCGATGCGCGAAGTTCCACGCGAGGCCTTCGTAGAACCCGGTTTCGAGGAATTTGCTTATGAAGACACGCCGCTGCCGATCGCCGACGGCCAGACCATATCGCAACCCTACATCGTCGCATTCATGATCGAAATGGCGGACGTCAAACCGGGTGACCACGTGCTCGAAATCGGCACCGGCTCGGGTTACGCCGCCGCGGTGATGAGCCGGATCGTCGAACAGGTCTACACCATAGAGCGTCATCCCGGTTTGGCAGAAACGGCGAAACGGCGGTTTGAAAAACTCGGCTATCGAAACATCGAGGTCCGGACAGGCGATGGCACCAAGGGCTGGCCGCAGGCGGCGCCGTTCGATGCCATCGTGGTGACAGCCAGCGGTCCCGGCGCACCGCTCGCCCTTCAGGAGCAACTCGATGTCGGCGGCAGGCTCGTCATTCCGGTCGGCGACGACCCCGATTTGCAACGCCTGCTCAAAGTCACCCGGACAGGTGCCGCAACCTACAGCGAGGAGGATTTCGGCGGCGTGCGCTTCGTCCCTCTCATCGGCGAGCAGGGTTGGTCGGAAAACGGCACCGTCACCAAGGTCGGTCGTCCACTTCGACATCCGCATCCGATCAGCCTGCCCGATATGATCGCGGCCGCGGCTGAACCGCTGCCCGATTTCGACGATCCGGCCTTCGGCGCATTGTTCGACCGGTTCGCCGACCGGCGCGTCGTTCTGCTTGGCGAGGCAAGCCATGGCACGTCCGAGTTCTACAGGGCGCGCGCGGCGATCACCCGCAGGCTCGTCGAACGGCACGGCTTCACCATCGTCGCGGTCGAGGCGGACTGGCCCGATGCGGCGGCGATCGACCGCTACGTTCGCCATCGTCGGCCGCGAACAGGCGCCGGTGCGCCATTCCAGCGGTTTCCGACGTGGATGTGGCGCAACACCGATGTCGCGGCCTTCTCCGACTGGATGCGCCGTCGCAACGAGAAGCTAGAACCTTCGGAGCAAGCAGGGTTCTACGGCCTGGACATCTACAATATGAGCGGGTCCATAGGCGCGGTCCTCGACTATCTCGACCGGGTCGATCCCCAGGCAGCCAAGATTGCACGCGAACGGTATGGTTGCCTGACGCCCTGGCAACACGAACCGTCTACCTACGGCCGTGCGGTGCTCACCGCCGGCTATAAAAAATGCGAGAAAGCCGTGCTGGAACAATGCCGGGACTTGCTCGCCAGACAACTCGATTATGCAAAACAGGACGGAACCGACTTTCTCGACGCCAGTCAGAATGCCCGGCTGATCGCGTCCGCCGAACACTACTACCGGATCATGTACTATGGCGGTGCGGAGTCCTGGAACCTGCGCGACACCCACATGTTCGAGACCTTGGAACATTTGTTGGACGCCGGCGGCCCCAACTCCAAGGCGGTGGTGTGGGCGCACAATTCCCATATCGGCGATGCCCGCTTTACCGAGATGGGTGTCGTCAGGGACGAACTGAACATCGGTCAGCTCTGCCGGCAGCGTTTCGGCGATGAGGCAGCGCTAATCGGCATGGGCACGCATTCCGGCACTGTAGCGGCCGCAAGCGACTGGGATGGCGAAATGGAGGTGAAGCAGGTTCGCGCGTCGCACGCCGACAGCTACGAACGGCTTTGCCACGATTCTCTTGTGTCGCGGTTCCTGCTCGACCTCGGGCGCGACAAGACGCTGCGTGAGCGGCTGCTGGAACGCAGGCTGGAGCGATTCATCGGGGTAATCTACCGGCCGGAAACCGAGCTGGGCAGCCACTATGCGGACGCTTCCCTGCCCCAGCAGTTCGACGCGTTCCTATGGTTCGACAAAACCGCGGCAGTGACGCCGCTTGGCCCGGAGCATGCAAGACCCGGCGTTCCCGACACCTATCCATTCGGGCTCTAACCGGCGCGCGCGGCGAGCCGATGAAGCAGAGCCCTGGAACCGGACGGCCCATCTGGCTTGCATTTTTAAACTGAAATCCCGTCGAAGGAGTTTTCTCATGACCGGAACCAAACATCCGAAATGGAAAAAACCGAGCGATGCCGACTTGGCGAACAATCCTGGTATCGGGACTTCCAAGGGAACGATCAAGGAAGGCGAAGAGTTCGAGCTTGAAGGCGAGAACACGGTCGAAGGCGATGTCGAGAACGACACGACCGCTGCTGGCGGGATCGATCCAAGACAAAAGATGCGGACCAACAAATAGCATGCCGTTGGCATCGCTGCGATCAACTTCCCCGGAAGGAGTGAACCATGCCACTTGCCCTCAGCAGCGCCGCCTTTGCCGAAGGCGGACCAATTCCCGAAAGATATACACGAGACGGCAAAAACGTATCGCCGCCGCTGAAATGGTCTGGAGTACCGGACGACGCCAAAAGCCTCGTTCTCGTCGTTCAGGATCCTGATGCGCCGAGCGGAACGTTTGGTCATTGGGCGGTATTCAACATCTCCGCGGAGACAAGGGAACTTCCCGAGGCGGAAAGCGGCAAGCCAGGTCCCGGTGCCCTTAGGCAAGCAACAAATGATTTTGGCAACGCCTATTACGACGGCCCTGAACCCCCGGTCGGACATGGCGTCCACCATTACCATTTCCGGCTGGCCGCGCTCGACACGCCGAGCCTTGCCATTCCGGCCAGCGCAGGCGTCGAGCGCATCTGGCGGGAGGCGCAGAAACACTCGCTCGAGCAGGCAGAACTCATCGGAACCTACGAACGCAATCCGTAAGTTGATGACCGAGGTGGCATTACCCTGCTGCTGCGCGGAACGGTTCTCCTCCTTGCCGGTTGTCTGGGAAAGGAGATGCCGCCATGTTTGGAGATATCATGTGGTTGGTCGTCGTTGCCGGCGGCCCATTGTTGCTGATCGTGCTGTTGGCCTATGCAGTTATCGCACGCCGCCGGCGTGGGCCCGCTGAACGAAGGGAAAGCGACCGGGCGACCGACCGGCTATACCAGGACAAGCGTTGATCCGCATCGCAAGATATCCGATCGGAAGACATCCAATCGGCAAGACATCCAATTGGCAAGACAGGGGATCGTAAGCCGCAGCGGGCGACGACGATCCCCAACTGGGTCAGCGCATTATCCTTTGCCGCAACCACGCAAAGAACCTGCCGCTGACGGCTGAGCGGACTCGCGTCGCAGCCCAGCGCGCTTTCATGGTTGAACCGACGTGGCAATCGCAGACGATGTCGTGCAACTGCCAGTCGTTCAGCTCGAAAAAGCGCTTTGCCTCGCCGTAGGTATCGTCTTTCAAACCCGATGCGCGCAGCACTGGATCTTCGAAAGCAACCGAAATTGCGGTTCCCTCGCCCCGCATCATTGCACGTGCTTCGGGGTGCAGATGTTCGGTGCCTGCAAACGCGCCAAGGCATCGCTCGGGATTACGCTCCAGCAGTTCAGCCCAGCGCTCTATGCGCTGATTTCGTGTCATTGCGGAATATGCAGCCGACGATTCAATCTTGGCGACGGCATGCAGTTGGTCGAGTGTTTGATGTTTCATGGCCAGCTCCTGTTGAGGCAGCGAAGCGCCCACGCCTTCAAGGGAATTACCGCGCCGTAATGCTTCGACAAGAGCGCTAGGCTGGAGAATTCGACACAACCGGATTGGGCCGGCGGGATCATAAACACACGTTCTGCGTTCATTGGCGGGGGCTGCTTGTGACAAACCGCTGATCCGCGACGGGATGCATCCATGTTCATCCAGCCAATCGACTATTTCCTTGCCGTCTGGTTCGCTCTTGCCGCCGCCTCGACGCTCTATGTCGGCTTCGATCAATACCGCAACAATCCCGAACCGGTGGTGATGAAATGGGGTTTCATCCTGGTGACCCTCTATATGGGTCCATTGGGGCTGCTGCTTTATGTGCTTGCAGACAAGGAGCCACGACCGGGCGAGCATGAAGACTTCACTAGGCCGCTATGGAAGCAAGGCGTCGGTTCGACCATCCACTGCGTTGCCGGCGATGCAACCGGCATCATTCTCGCGGCGGTCATCACGGCAACGCTTGGCCTGCCGATGTGGCTCGACCTCATCGTCGAATATCTGGCGGGTTTCGCCTTCGGCCTGTTCATCTTCCAGTCGCTGTTCATGAAATCGATGATGGGCGGCACCTACTGGGAGAATGTGCGCAAGAGCTTCCTGCCCGAGTTCATCTCGATGAATTTCATGATGGCCGGCATGGCGCCCGTCATGAGCTTCCTGATGATGGGGCGCGACATGCGCGCGATGGAGCCGACCGAGCTCTTGTTCTGGGGCGTGATGTCGATCGGCGTCATTGCCGGCTTCACACTTGCTTATCCCGCCAATGTCTGGCTGGTCGCCCGCGGACTGAAGCACGGGTTGATGACGCAGCGCCCGCAGGCGGCCGAAATGAACAGTCGAGAGCCGACCGCCCAGCAACAGCACGCTACGCATCATGCCCGCGCCGGCGATGATCGACGACAAGGCCACGCCAACACATCCCACAAACCCAAACGCAGCGGCCATCAGATGGAGACGGACGCCACGACGCCGCAGATAGCAGCCCTCGGCATGGTCTCGGTGCTGGCGCTGGCGATTGGCATGGCCGCACCGGCGAACTGGCTGAACCTGACGCTTTCAGCACGTGACGTCGGCGGGGCGATCATGCCGCAAGGCATGATCATGGGCCGCGACACGCCGGCGGAAGCCATGCGTGACATGGCTGCAACCGATCCGCATCGCGTCACGGCATCCTATGGCCTTGCCGCCAAAGGCGACCAGGAACTGCCATTCCGCCTGGAGAACGGCGTCAAGGTGTTCGACCTCAGGCCCTCAGTGGTCCGCTGGCAGATCCTGCCCAATGTCGCGGTCGACGCCTATGCCTACAACGGCCAGATCCCCGGTCCGCGCATCCACATTCGCCAGGGCGATAAGGTTCGCATCGACGTCACCAACGGCCTGCCTGAGGAGACCACGGTGCATTGGCACGGCATGATCCTGCCGAACCAGATGGATGGGCCCGCCGAGATCACCCAGCCGCCGATCGAGCCTGGGCAATCCTATTCCTACGAATTCACCGCGACCCAGCACGGGACCTATTTCTATCATCCGCATGCCAAGCCGGACCGTACCCAGGCGCTGGGGCTCTATGGGGCGCTGATCATCGACCCTGCCAATCCCGCCGACGAGGTTCAGGCTGACCACGACTATGTGATCGAACTTCAGGAATGGCTGGTGCGCGATGGACTGACCTACCCTTCGATGCCGATGGAAGGCGGTATGCCGAACTTCTTCACCATCAACGGCAAGGCCTATCCCGCAACCGACGCCATCCCCATGAAGGTGGGCGAGACGCTGAAGGTGCGTTTCATCGGCACCAATAATGGCTTCGTCCATCCCATGCATATCCATGGCGGACCCTTCGAGGTCGTCGCTCGTGACGGTGAGACGCTTCCTCCCTCGGCGCGCTTTCTGGCGGATACGATCAATGTCGGGCCAGGACAGCGCTATGACGTCGTCTGGAAGGCACGGCGTCCCGGCAAGTGGCTCATCCATTGCCACATCCCGCATCACACGACGAACAACAATGTCGAGGAAAAGGGCGGCGGCGGGCTGATGGTCGTGATCGACGTCGGTTAGATCTGCCACCCCCCTGTGGATTTACCTGTGTCATCCGGGGGCGCATTGTTGCGCGCTACTTCTTGATAATGGTTCCGTTGCGCAAGTCGAAAGCTTCGGTACCGCGAGCCTGGCGGTAGAAATCATCCTGCAATTCACCCCATTCGCCGAGAAAGGCGCCGCAATTGCTGCAATGAATTGGCGTCGACTCGTTGGCGTCGTCGGGAATGTCCATTTGGATGGTCCCACAAGCCTTGCAATCGAGTTTGTCGTCCAGCCGTCGTCCCATTTCCCAATGATTGCGCATTTTCGACCATGAGCCAATTGTCGATTTCGTACCAAATCGCATCGACCATGGCTCATCGGTCAATCGCGAGAGTCAAAAAGGACGGCCAGACCCAGTTCCCGTGCCAGCTCGATGATCGTCTCCATCAATTCATCATCTGTATCCTGCAAATAAGGCGCGTCCCTGCGAGCGGCCTCTATCGCCGCTTTGACCGAAACGATGTCGCCGTATCGCGCACTTCGAAGCTCTTCTGCCAGAAACGCCTTGGCGGTACCGACAGGTCTTATTGCCCATCTGGCGATGCTCATGCGGCTCCCTCCCATGGTCACCTCAGCTTCATTTTGATCCTGTCCAAGGTGCAGATCAATCGATGGTACGATTCCGTACGGAGCTGCCCGACCGGTTGGAGACAGCCGTGTGACGAACGCCTTGGCCAGGGTTTTCGGCGTCTCTCTGGGGTGAGTTGGGGCGAAATCGCCCGGTGGGACCGGCCTTGCGGAACCATCGCTCAGCATGGGGGTTTCTTCAAAATCTCCCTCGAAGAATGCAAGGAGCGACCATGCGCATGTTGACGATAGCTGTCGCGCTTTCCGGGGCGGTCACCATTCAGCCCGTCTACGCCCAAACTATCGGACCGCAGCTTCCCCAGGTGACGCCACCGCAGGGCGAAGCGCAGCCGGAGCTGGCGCCGCCCGATCCAGGCTCTGCCGGTTTGAATTTCACCGGCGTCGCCATTGTCGCCGTCGAGGATTTGCCGGACGAAATCAAGGCGCAGGCCGATGCCGTGATTAACCAGACCAGCGCCGAAGATTTGCTTCGCCTGCAAAGCTCCGTCGATGCCTCACCTCAGGCGACGTCGGCTTTGAGAGCGAATGGGCTCAATTCCTCGCAGGTTGTCGCTGCAAACATAGATGGCGATGGCACGCTGACGCTGATCATTCAGACGACGACTTGAGGCATCGAACCATACGCATCACTGAATCGACGAAATGCAGTCGCGGAGAGCAGCAATGGTCGAAGCCGCCGTTCGCAACTTCACCATCAATTTCGGGCCACAGCATCCCTCTGCCCATGGTGTTCTTCGGTTGGTGCTCGAACTGGACGGCGAGATCGTCGAGCGTGCCGATCCGCATATTGGCTTGCTCCATCGAGGCACCGAAAAACTCATAGAGCACAAGAACTATTTGCAAGCGCTGCCCTATTTCGATCGGCTCGACTATGTCGCGCCGATGAACCAGGAGCATGCGTTCTGCCTCGCCGCCGAAAAACTGCTCGACATAACAGTTCCAAAGCGTGGGCAGCTTGTCCGTGTTCTTTTTTGCGAAATTGGCCGGCTTCTGTCGCATCTCCTCAATGTCACGACCCAGGCCATGGATATCGGCGCCCTGACGCCGCCGCTTTGGGGATTTGCGGAGCGCGAGAAGCTGATGGTCTTTTACGAGCGCGCCTCCGGCGCTCGCATGCATGCGAATTACTTCAGAATCGGCGGCGTGCACCAGGATTTGCCTGCGAAGCTTCTCGACGACATCTGGGCTTTCTGCGATCCGTTCCTCAAAGTCTGTGACAACCTCGACGATCTGCTCACCGGCAGCCGCATCTTCAAGCAGCGCAATGTCGATGTTGGTGTGATCGGGCTGGATGATGCCTGGCGCTGGGGGTTTTCCGGCGTGATGGTACGCGGATCGGGCGCGGCATGGGATTTGCGCAAGGCACAGCCATACGAATGTTACCCTGACATGGATTTCGACATCCCCGTCGGCAAGAACGGAGACTGCTATGACCGTTATCTCGTCCGTATGGAGGAGATGCGCCAGTCGGTGCGGATCATGAAGCAATGCCTGGAAAAACTGCGGTCACCCGAAGGCCAGGGGCCGGTCGCGATTCCGAACCAGAAGATCACGCCGCCGCGGCGCGCCACGATGAAACGCTCTATGGAAGCGACCATCCAGCATTTCAAACTTTATACCGAGGGGCATCGCGTGCCGGCGGGAGAAGTCTACGCCGCGGTTGAAGCGCCAAAGGGAGAATTCGGCGTTTATCTGGTTTCTGACGGGGGCAACGTCCCTTACCGGTGCAAAATACGTGCGCCATCTTTCGCCCATCTGCAGGCGATGGATTTCCTGTCTCGAGGGCACATGATCGCCGACGTTGCCGCGATCATCGGGTCGCTCGACATCGTGTTTGGCGAGATAGATCGTTAGTCCTCGGGAGGTTGCGCGCTTGCCCCGCGATGCAGAAACTCCCGTCTCATGCGTGGACGGGAGGCTCTTCATTCTCGTCGGGGTTGGGCAGCGGAGTCTCGTCCGGAAGCGTTTCCGGTTCGGGTTCCTCGATCGGCTCCGGCTTCCATGTTGGAGGCGGCACGGGCATATCGCGATTTGGGTCTGGCTGTCTTGGCTGTGGCATCTAACTATCTCCGTTCAGTCGGAACAACTCGTCCGCCGTGGCATGGTTCCTGGCAGAATCCAGCCATCGAGATCGTTGCGCCCTCAAGGCAGGCGCACGTTGGTCCGCCCACGGATGCCGGCGCAAAAGTTGCAGATCGTTCGGAACCGGTCGGATTTTCGAGCCGTTGTCGTCGAAATCGACCAAGGAGAAGCGTGATGAAGGACAAGTCAGGAGATATCGACCATACATTGCCGCAGGTCGCCATCGACGATCAGCAGGTGCGACAGCTGGCCGCCACGACCGATTTGCCGTCAAGGCAGGCACGCGAACTGGTGCGCCGTCACGGCAACGATCCCCGCAAGCTGGAAGAGTTGGCGAGGTCGATCAACGCCACCAACTGAGTCCAGGCCAATGGGCATCGACGGCGCAAGCCGTTGGCATCAGATTTCCAGCAAGGCGTAGGGGCGGCCGCCAGGCTTGGCCACATGCATGGCGACGTTGTAGACCTTGGCTCCGCCAGGCGTTTGGCCTTCGTAAGAACCGCGATGTGCATGACCGTGCACGACAGCACTGACCTGGAATCGATCGATCGTTTCGGCCAGACGTGAAGAGCCCAGAAACGGAAATATTTCCAGCGGTTCTCCCGCGACGGTGTCGGCAATCGGCGCGTAGTGAAGGATCACCAGCGTGCGCTTGGCCCGCACCTGGCGCATCGCATTTTCAAGTCGCATTGCCTCGTTCACGCTTTCCGCGACCATTGTCTTGATCGCCGGTTCCCCGAATGAGCCGAGCATGCGTGACCCGAAGCCGCCTATGAATCCCTTCACGCCGACAAAACCGACCTCCTCGATTTCGACTGTCTGCCCGTCGAGGAGGTGAACATGCGCCTGCCGCAGGATCTTCGTGACGTCTTCCACCGCACCGGACTCGTAGTCATGGTTGCCGAGCACCGCCACAACCGGGATCGAGCAGTTGCGCAGATCCTCGGCCAGCATCTCCGCTTCACGAGGCTTGCCGAGATTGGTCAGATCTCCCGTGAGAACGAGAATGTCCGCTTCGCTCGATATCTCGCCGAAGAGGTCTCGATACGAGTTTTGTGCATCTTCCCGCACATGGAGATCCCCGACCGCGGCAACTTTGAGCGCGCGTGCGCCGTCCTTGGGCGCGCTGCTCTTGACGGGATCAGCCATCACGGAATTCTCCCACACCACCGACGCCGGCGAAGCCCCATTCCTTGACGTCGATCTCGTAGTCGGTTTGCGAAAGCAGCCGCCCACGGCAGATCTTCATCCTTGGAGACGGCAATTGCCGTTGCTTGGCGAGGCGGTCGAGCAATTCATCGAGCAACCACGCCGGGATATGATCCCGCTCGCTCGGATAGATCCATCTGAAATTGATAAGCTGCATCAACAGAACCTCCCAATGAACCTCCAGATAAGAAAGCAGCCGGTGCCAATCGATCTGATCGCCCGCCTTGAGAATCGTATGAGCGATATCGGCGCCGTCGTGTCGCCCTCTGTCCTGGATAAAGCATTTGGACCAGATGAGTTCGGTCGGGCCGATGATCCGCACCCTGCTGCCCAACAGCTCGGTTTGGCGGGCGTGTTCCAGCCACAGGTCGCCAACAGGCACCGTGCCGTTGGCCGAGCCGAAGATGACGTCGAAGAAATGCGTGCCCTTGAACACCTTGCCGAGCCACCGGTCGTCCTCGATTTCGACGGCATATCCAAGCTGCTTGAAATGGGCGAGGATCCGCGCGTAGTCGCCTGCCTTGCAGAAGATATCGAGGTCCTTGGTCTGGCGGGTGACACCCGTATAGGCGCTTACCGCGTAGGTCCCGGCGACCAGAAAGGGAATGTCGGTGGCGGCAAGCTCGCGGATTGCTTCGGTATAAAATACCTCCGCCTCGGCATTTTTGAGCGTCGGCGCCGCCTTTGCGTCAATCATGGGAAGCGAGACCAGAACGTTTTCAGGCAATGGGCCATTGGTCATGAAACGATGACTCCGAATCCGGCAACCGGCAGTCGCCCGCTGTGGTAACAACGTGAACCCCGCCTGGTTCCGCTACCGGGCGGCCAGCCAAAGGTTCATTCTCGTCACGTACTGGAAATTTCGGGATCGCGCCTGCCGATCCAAGCCCGGCCCAACGTCATCGCCGGCGCGCAAGTCTCTATGTCGCCTCGGAATCGGCCCATGCCGCCGCCAATGTCCCATTGGCCCAAATTTGAAACACCCCGTGGGTGCTCGATCTCGATCGTTTTAGAGTTTATTGGGCTTACCCAATCGGGTACAAAGCTGAAGCCGAGGCGCTTGATCTAACCGCACCCCGATCGGCGTGCGCCAAGCCATCATCAGGACCATCAAGGCATGACCCCCTCGCCTCCCTTTCTCGGCTTTCCCGACCGTCTTGCAGATAGCCGCGTGCCTCGTGCGGTGATCTTCGGGGCCGGTCACGGCAGCACCTATCCCGGCAAGGACAGCAGCGGCTATGCCTTGGCCGCCAACGCCATCCGTGCTGCCAGCCAAGACGATGCCGCGTTCGTCGAGCACTGGGATTTCGATCTTGGCGGCCCGCTGTTCGACGGCAAGCCGGACTCTTGCGTCGACGCCGGCGATATCTTGACCACGATGCATGACAATGCCGGCAACCGGGCCAGGATCGAGGCAAAAACGCGCGAGATCCTGACGTTGCCGGCTGTGCCGATCCTGATCGGCGGCGACTGTTCCATGACCATTCCCTTCCTCGCCGGCTTTGCAGAGCACGGGCCGGTCTGGGTCCTGCAGATCGACGCCCATATAGACTGGCGCGACGAGGTTCATGGCGAACGCCACGGCTATTCGAGCCCGATGCGCAGGGCAAGCGAGATGCCGCATGTCGCCGGCATGGTGCAGGTCGGTCTGCGCAGCGTCGGCAGCGCGCGCATCACCGAAATCGAAGCAGCCCGGCGCTATGGCAGCCGCTTCGTGACCGCCCGCGAGGTTCATGCCCAGGGCGTCGAAGCCGCGCTCCGGCATATTCCGGAAGGCGCGCGGGTCGTCGTCACCCTCGACTGCGACAGCCTTGATCCAAGCATCATGCCGGGCGTGGCGGCGCGTACACCCGGCGGTCTCACCTACACGCAGGTAATCGACCTGATCGCCGGCCTCGGCAGGCGGGCCAGGATCGCAGGGTTCGACCTTGTCGAGTTCTATCCTCCGGCCGATATTGACGGCCTGTCAGCGCTGACCGCCGCGCGCCTTCTCGTCAATGTGGTCGGCACCGTCGTCCGGCAGGTTTGATGTCAAAATCCCGCTCTTCGCCGCAGAGCGGCCCAAAAGCGCGTGAGCGAGCTTGCGGTTGAAATGCCCTTTTTGATACCTGGGTATTCGATCCTGCCTCGTCCGACCGGCTCGTCGCTCCAGACCAGGTTGAAAGCAATGCCCTTGAGCCCAAGCTCCCCGATCCGGCGTACGATCGTCTCCTGCAGATAAATATCGGATATTCGCACCCCGTCGGCACGCTCGGGCAGCTTGAATATCTCGGTACCGCCGATTGCGTCCGCTCGAAGGACGAGGCTTTCGATCACCATGACGCCGCCATCGTCAAAGCGAACGATCTTTGAACGTTCCTCGTCCAGCGCATCGATCACGGTGGTGACATTGAAGAGCGATATTGGCTCGTCAGCAGGAAGCGGCAGGAATTCACCGTACGGTTCGAGGGTTGGCCGAAGCAATTTCGACGCCTTCGCCCGCAGGATGAGCACATGCTCGCCAAGCCATGGAAAATCTGAATATTGCCGGAGCGTACCGTCGTCGTGTTCGCGCAGGATCTCCATCCTGGGCGGATGCCATTGTGTCTGCTTCCGGCCGCAGAGCGTCGAAAACAGCTGGTAGTCGTCCGCCTGCCGAGGAAGGACCCATTCCTGTCCTTCGATCACGCTCAGGACATAGATGTTCATCCGGTCCCCCGCACATCATCGCCTTGGTAGGTTCGGCCTGCTGCGCTGCTCTTCGCGCGCGTTCTCACCGCTGGTCCGCGACGGCCATTTGCGGCACCGGCGGCAATTCGGGTGCATCCATCCCTTTGAAAGGGTCACGCCAGGCGTCGATGTCTTCAAGTCGACGGTACCAGCGGCTGACAGAGGGATAATCGTCGAGCGGCAGTCTGGCGGCGTCGTTGAACGGTAGGAAGGTCGCCATTCGAAAATCGGCATAGGAAACCGAATTGCCGACCAGCCACTGCCGCTCGGCAAGCACGGCGTCGAGTATTGCCGCAGCCGTATGGAATTGGTTCAGGCCCTCCTCCACCCGCTTCTGATCGATCGGGCCGATGCCGTACCGCTGTTTCGTCCCACGTTCGAAATGCACCGTGTCGCAAGCGAGTGCGAAGTGCTCCTTGCCCCAGCTGAGCCACCGGATCATCTCGGGTTCGTCATCGCCGGTGCGCCAGAAATCCGAATGCGCGTGGCGCGACAGCCTGCAGGCTATGGCGTCTGCCTCCCAGAGGCTCTTTCCCTCATCATCCACAAGGATGGGCAGTGAGAGGTTGGGATTTAACCGGCGAAATTTCTCCATTTGCCCGGCAGCGAATGGCGAGGCGAATTCGAAGTCCAGTTTCGTTTCGAGATAGCGTGCGACCGCGACCGCCAATCGAGGATTGGGATTGCGGCTGAAGTACAGCTTCATTGGGCACCGACGATCTGGGCGACCACGCAATAGTCGATCATGAGCAGCCTCTATGCAGCTTCGAAGTCAGCCCAAGCGCCCATGTATCCCAATGGATTGGGCTCGCCTTTCATCATCGTTTTTCGCCAAGCTTCCTGCTCGGCATTCATCAGAGCCAATTCCCAAACACAGGCAATAACAGGTCTCTTAACCGTGTCCATCGGTTCGGTTGCGGAATACAGCTTCCGATAGATGTGCTGACAAAGCACCGAACCCTGTATCCACCAGTGAGCTAAGATGGACACACCGAGCTCACCAGGATGAATGATCACAAAGCCCATGCCATTCTCGTCACCCTCGTCCGCCACACGCGGCAGAACCTCCTGTCGCACGAATGACTGCGCCAGAGTCGCCATGGGTTCGTCGATCTTTTTGTTGTCTGCGACGAGACCATAGACTTTGAGCTTGAGACCACCAATGTCCCATTGGCCCAAATTTGAAACACCACGTGGATGGTAGATCTCGATCGTTTCAGAATTCACTGAGCGCACTCCAATTGGCTGTTGGCAGCAGACGTACCCGATAGCTCATCACGCGACTTGCACCCGGCGCGATCAGCATCAGGCCTGGTTTGTCGACAAAATCACCATCGAAATCCACCGGGCTTGCAAGGCCGTGCCAGGGTTCGATGCACAGGAACGGCGCGCCGCCCGGCTTTGACCAGACGCCCAACTCCCGAACCCCTTGCCAGGACATCTCGATCGCCGGGCCACGCTCGGCGGCATAACGCACGCTGGAGCTGGCGGGCTGGTCTATAATCACCGCGTCCTCGTCGAACAACCGCTCGGAGAGCGGGAGTATGTTGCCTTCGACAGGCGTCGGCTGCGGCGTTTTCAGCAGCAGTCCGTCC
This sequence comes from Mesorhizobium sp. M7A.F.Ca.US.007.01.2.1, assembly GCF_003998165.1. Classification (NCBI taxonomy): domain Bacteria; kingdom Pseudomonadati; phylum Pseudomonadota; class Alphaproteobacteria; order Hyphomicrobiales; family Phyllobacteriaceae; genus Mesorhizobium; species Mesorhizobium sp. M7A.F.Ca.US.007.01.2.1. The sequence goes on from NZ_RZQP01000020.1 coordinate 21,587, forward strand.
TTAAGGCGGCGGATCGGCGCCGGTTCATCGTCGGCAAAGATCAGCCGGTAATCCGTCTTGGCCAGATCCGGCTGCAAGGGCCAATTGAATGCCGGGTGCGCCCCGATCGATGCCGGCAGCGGCTCATCGCCGGTGTTGGTGATGTCGAAAGTCACATCAAGCTGCTGGCGGACCAGCGTGTAGGTCACTTCAAGCCGAAAGGCGAACGGATAGCGCGCCCGGGTGTCGGCGTCGTCGGCAAGCACCAGCGTGCAGGATCGCGGCCCCTTCCGCGCCCAGGCAAACGGCTTGTCGCGCGCGAACCCGTGCTGCGTCATTGGATAGGTCCGGCCGCGATGGCGCAGATGATCGCCCGCCAGCCGCCCTACGATCGGGAACAGCACCGGCGAGTGACGCCGCCATTCCGGCCCCGCCTGCCACAGGAATTCGAATCCGTGCGCATCTTGCAGCGAAATCAGTTCGGCGCCCTGCGCAACGATGGTCGCCGAGATACCGTCGCCATGAAGCGTTTGGCTGTCCTGTGCCACATTTCCTCGCGGGTCGTTGTTGAAGGCCGGCGCGGTGGGCAGACTAGCAAAAGCGCTTCGGGACTCAAGGTGCAGCCAGGTTCTGCAGGAACGAATTGTGGCCGGAGGATCTCCCTCCGGCCACCTCTCCGCATCAAGAGCAATAACCCTCGCTCTTGCCCACAGCGGATAGTCGTTATTCGCGTTCGCCGGTGAAATTCAGCAGCAGCTGGAAGATGTTGATGAAGTTCAGATAGAGCGAGAAGGCGCCGAAGACGGCAAGTTTCTGGCGCGATTCCGCGTCGAAATTCTCGGCATACTGTTCCTTGATCGTCTGCGTGTCCCAGGCGGTCAGGCCGATGAACACGGCGATGCCGATCACCGAGATGGCGAACTGCAGCGCGGTCGAGCCGAGGAAGATGTTGACGATGCTGGCGATCACCACGCCGATCAGGCCCATGATCAGGAACGACGAGAACTGGGTCAGGTCGCGCTTTGTCGTGTAGCCGTACAGGCTGGTGGCGCCGAACATGGTGGCTGCGATGAAGAAGGTGCGCGCGATGCTGGTTCCGGTGAACACCAGAAACACCGAGGCGAGCGAGAGGCCCATGACCGCGCAGAAGGCCCAGAACATCGCCTGGGCATTCGCCGCGGACATGGTCTGCATCTTGAACGAGAACAGCATGACGAAGGCGAGCGGTGCCAGCATCACCACCCATTTCAGCGGGCTGGAGAAGATCGGCACGTAGAGCGCCGGCGTCGATGAGATCATGAAGGCGACGAGGCCGGTGACCACCAGGCCGACACCCATGTAGTTGTAGACGCGCAGCATATGCTGGCGCAGGCCCTCGTCGAAGACGGCTCCGGTTTGGGCGCCGGCGGCGACGCGATATCCCAGATTGGGGGTGTTCATTTGCGTTCTCCTTTGTGGATCGATCAGTAGAGCGTCTTGGCGAGCGTCTCTGCGGCGCGGTCGAGGTCGTGGACCTCGCTTCGTCCGACCACCGCATAAGCCACATCGCCGATCTGGAAATAGGCCGATGAGATGTCGCCCGAGGGCGCGATCGTCGGCTTGACGACGTCGAAGGTTCCAGGCCGGATCGCAAACAGCGACACCAGCCCCATGTCTTTCGTCTCGACCGCCATCTCGACGCTCGGACCAAAGCGGGACGGATAGATCTGCACGTCGCGGACCTTCCAATCCTTGGGCAGCGACGGCATGACGATGGCGGTCGCGGCGCGAATCTCGCCGGCGTTGTAGTTGGGCGCCTCGGGCTGCGACGGCATGCTCTCGCGCACCAGCGTGGTCCTGTGGGCCCGCACTGCGTCGTCGACATAGGCGGGCGGCTGCGGCGAGGCGACGACCTTGGTCACCGACATCGGCCCGATGATACCGTTCGCCAGCCACCCGGCGGCGACGAAGACAGCAACCACCGCGGCGCGCTGCAGCACACCGAAGATGCGGCCGCGGGCAAGCCCCCTCTCCAGCCGCCGCGCGGCATCGGCGGTCGCGGGCCGTGCCATGCCTTTGGAGCCGGCAAGCGCCACGCGCAGTTCATCGCGGGTCCTGAGATCCGACATCACGCGCGCCGCCGCCTCCGGGCGAGCGGACAAGAATGCCTCCACCTCGATGCGGCGGGTGACGTCGATCTGGTCGTCGACATAGGCGTCGAGGTCGATATCCGTCACGGGATCGACAGTTGCGGTCATGAAGGGCCTCCAACGATCCTGAGGTGGTTTTTTGCCTTCGCCGGCTCCTCCATCTCGCGCAGCGCGGCGCGCGCCCTGCCGATGCGCGACATCAGCGTGCCGAGCGGCACGCCGCTGGCATCGGCGGCCTGCTGATAGGAGAGGCCTTCGATAGCGACGAGGTGCAGCGCTGAACGCTGTTCTTCCGGCAGGCTGAAAAAAGCCTGGCGCACCTGCGCCAGGCGCACCGAATGTTCCTGTGGTGCCGGCGTGCTGCCGTCGGCCAGGTATCCAGCCTGTTCGACGCGCGACGCCTCGGACTTGCGGGCCCGCATCCTGTCGATGAAGGTGTTGTGGACGATCGACAGCAGCCACGCGCGCAGGTTTCCGCCGGAGCGGAAGGTGCTGCGCCGCTCATAAGCGCGCACCAGCGCGTCATGGACAAGGTCCTCGGCGTCGGTGCTGTCGCGCGTCAGCGAGCGCGCATAGCGGCGCAGCGAACCGAGCTGTCCTATGATGTCAAAGCGTGGCATCGGCGGTTTCATGTCCTGTTTACGGAACATGTGGGGATTTTAATCCCTGCCCTGCCAATTTTTTCCTTTGGAGGACATCGTTCGAATGCAACGATTGATGCCGGCATCAATCTTATCATCGGCATCGCCACGATGTGCCATGCCCGGTGGATCGTGCCTACTTCACACGCCTCTTCTCCAGCTTCCGCGCCAGCGTCCGGCGGTGCATGCCCAGCCGTCGTGCCGTCTCGGAAATGTTGAAGTCGGCCTCCACCAGCGTCTCGTGGATGCGCTCCCATTCGAGGTTCTTTATCGAGGTTGGCCGCTCGGCGAGCGGTACCGAAGCATTGCCCTCGACCTGGCCGAAAGCCGCTTCAATGTCGTCTGTATTGGCGGGCTTGGCGAGATACTGGCAGGCGCCGAGCTTGATCGCCTCGACAGCGGTGGCGATGCTGGCAAAGCCGGTCAACACGACGATCCGCATTTCAGGATCGTGTTCGTGCAGCGCCCTGACGCACTCAAGGCCCGAGCCGCTGGCAAGCTTGAGATCGACGACGGCATATTGGAAGGCAACGGTGCCGATCAGCGCCTGCACGCCGTCGACGCTCCGGCAGCTATGCGTTTCGTAATCACGCCGTTCGAAAGACCGGCGCAGTGCGTTGGCAAAGGCGATGTCGTCCTCGACGATCAGCAGCGTGCGTTTAGTCGGCATTGTGCCCTCGCGGAGACAGAGCAGCCAGCGGCAGATGCAACGTAACCGAAGCTCCCCCTTCGGTTCTGTTTCTTACGGTGACGCTACCCCCCAGCTTGCGGATGACATTGACGACCAGAAACAGGCCGAGCCCGCTACCTGGCCGGTTCTTGGTCGACGTGTAGGGCTTGCCGAATTCAGCAAGCATGGTTTCTTCAAATCCCCGTCCCGCGTCGACAACTTCGATGATGAGATCGTTCGCGTGGCGGCTGACGATCAAACCGACCCATAGAGGCGACGCTTCAAGTGCGTTGTCCAGTACATTGAACATCACCTGTTTGAGCGCGGGATCGGAGACGATCTCCTGGTTGGCGCCGAAACGCCTGGTGTATTCGAAACCTTGCGGCAGCCGTGTCGACTTCCATTCGGCCACCAGCTCCGCCAGAAAGGCATCGACGGAGGTGCGAACCGTGCCTTCGCCGCGCAATTCGCCCGACGACATCAGGATTCCCGAAACGATCTTCTTGCAACGGTCCAACTGGCCCTGCATCTCCCGGATTTCCTGCGCCAGATCCGGATCGGCCTCGAGAACCGGCATGCGCTGCCAGTCGTTGAGGATGACGGAAAGCGTAGCCAGCGGCGTGCCGAGCTCATGCGCGGCGCCAGAGGCGAGCAGGCCCATCCTGACGATGTGAGCCTCCTCCGCCGATTGCTGGCGCAAATCCGCAAGATGAGCGTCGCGGGTGCGAATGTTGTTCTGGACCCTGGTGATGAACAGCACCAGAAGCGTTGCCGCCAGGACGAAACAGATGAACATGCCCTGAATGTGCAGGCTGAACAGCCCGGCACCGTGTGCGGCGGGCAGGCTGATCTCACGGTAGAAGGTGGTCAGCGCGATGAAGCACGTGCTTGCAATGAGGACAAGCGCCCAGACCGACCATGTCTCCAGCAGTACCGCGCCCAGGATGACCTGGAGCAGGTAAAGCGAAATGAAGGGATTGGACGCGCCGCCGCTCAGGTAAAGCTGGACCGTCAACGCGGTGACGTCGAGCAGCAGTCCAAGAAACAGCTCGGTGTTGGTGATCGCGTCCTGGCTGCTGTGCCGGCGCAGGCTGGCGACGTTGAGAGCGATCAGCAGCAGGATCACCACTGCCATCGGCACCAGCGGCAGCCCGATGCCAAGCGCGTAGCGGACGAACAGGATCGTCACGATCTGACCGCCGACCGCGATCCAGCGCAGTTGGATCAGAAGCAGAAAATTCTGCTTGTTGGTCTTGTCGTGCAGCGTCATTGGGCCGGGAGGTCCCCAGCCCTGGCCAAGCAGGTCACTCAAGCGGGAGTCCGATCCAGGCGCTGGTTGAGCCGCAGCGCCAGCAGCGTGCATAGCGCTCCCGACAGCAGATAGGCGCCTGACGAGATCAGCCCGAAATGGGCGGACAGGAACAGGGCGACAATGGGGGCGAAGCCGGCGCCGAACAGCCAGGCGAGATCCGAGGTCAGCGCAGCACCTGTATAGCGGTAGTTCTTTGAAAAATTCGAGGCGAGTGCTCCCGAAGACTGGCCGAACGACAGGCCGAGCAGGACGAAGCCCAACACCATGAAGACGGACTCTCCGACGAAGCCGCCATCGAGCAGCTGTGGCGCGAAACCGCTGAACACGGCAATGGCCACCGCCGAGCCTCCAAGCAAGGGCCAGCGCCCGACCCGGTCGGCAACGACGCCCGAGATCGCGATTGCCGCCAGGCCGAAGAAGGCTCCGATCGTCTCGATGACCAGGAACCGTGCCGGTCCCTCGCGCGTGAACAGGAAGATCCAGGACAGAGGAAACACCGTCACCATGTGGAACAGGGCGAAGCTCGCCAGCGGCGCGAAAGCGCCGAGCACGACAGTGCGCCCTTCGGCGCGCAACGTCTCGCGGACGGAAGTCGGCTCCAGTTCCTGGCCTTCGAACAGTTTGGTGTATTCCGGCGTCACCACGATGCGCAGCCGCGCGAACAGGGCGACGACGTTGATGGCGAAGGCGACGAAGAACGGGTAGCGCCAACCCCAGCTGAAGAAGTCTTCAGCCGACAGGTTGCCGACGAAATATGCAAACAGGGCACTGGCGACGATGAGCCCGAGTGGCGCGCCCAGCTGCGGGATCATCGCATACCAGCCGCGACGCTTTTCGGGGGCATTCAACGCCAGCAGCGAGGCAAGTCCGTCCCATGTCCCGCCCAGCGCCAGTCCCTGACCGATCCGGAACATGGCCAGCAGCCAGGCCGAAGCCGGGCCGATCTGGTCGTAACCGGGCACGAAGGCGATCGACACGGTCGAGGTCCCCAGCAGGAACAGCGCGATGGTGAGCTTGGCGCTGCGTCCGTAGGCGCGGTCGAGCGCGGTGAAGATCGCCGTCCCGATCGGCCGCGCGATGAAGGCAAGCGCGAAGATGGCGAAGGAGTAGAGCGTGCCGGTCAACGGGTCGGCATATGGAAATACGAGCTTGGGGAAAACGATGACGGAAGCGATCGCGTAGACGAAGAAGTCGAAGAATTCCGACGTCCTGCCGATGATGACGCCAACGGCGATTTCGCCGGGCTTCACCTCATGATGCCGCGCATTGATCCGTCTTGCGTCGGCTTCGATCTTCGAAGTTGGGCTCACAGCATTCTCCGTCGCCCCGCCGCGGTCTCATACGATCGCTTGCCATGTGCGCGGGCCAGATGCTTTGATGACGCCTGCCGCGTCATTGCGGCATTGGACAAATTGTCCAATGCCTTCATCGCCGCGGTACGGTTAGCACTGGGGGGAACAACCGACAGGTCATACATTGAGCCGTCTTCGTACCCTTTTCCTGCTGCCCCTGCTGGCATCGCTCGGCTCCTGCAGCATGGTCGTCCTGAACCCTGCCGGCGACGTCGCCGAGCAGCAGCGCGACCTGCTGATGGTGTCCACGGCACTGATGCTGATCGTCATCATACCGGTGATGGCTCTCACCATATTCTTTGCCTGGCGATACCGCCAGTCCAACCGCGAGGCGCGCTACGAGCCGGATTGGGACCACTCGACCCATCTCGAACTCGTCATTTGGGCTGTGCCGCTTCTGATCATCATCTGCCTGGGCGCGGTGACCTGGATGGGCACCCATCTGCTCGACCCCTATCGTCCGATCGGACGTGTAGCGGCCGGCAAGCCGCTGCCGCCGGACGTGCGCCCGCTTGAGGTCGAAGTCGTCGCGCTCGACTGGAAATGGCTGTTCATCTATCCGGAATACGGCGTCGCCGTGGTCAACGAACTGGCTGCGCCGGTCGACCGGCCGATCAGCTTTCGCATTACCTCCGCATCGGTGATGAACTCCTTCTACATTCCAGCACTGGCCGGCCAGATCTATGCGATGCCGGGTATGGAAACCAGGCTGCACGCTGTCATCAACAAGTCCGGCGACTATGAAGGGTTCTCTGCCAATTACAGCGGCGCCGGCTTCTCGGGAATGCGCTTCGCGTTCCACGGCCTCGAGGATGCCGGTTTCCAGGCATGGATCGCGAAGGCAAAGGACAGCGGCGGCAAGCTCGACCGAAACGGCTATCTTGAGCTCGAACAGCCCAGTGAGAACCAACCCGTGCGCCACTATGCGGCGGTGGATAGCGATCTCTACAAGGCGATCCTCAACATGTGCGTCGAGCCCGGCAAGATGTGCATGAGCGAGATGTCGCAGATCGATGCCAAGGGCGGTCTGGGAATGGCCGGCATCCGCAACACCCTTCCGCTGCTGTATGACAAGTTCGCCCGGCGCGGCACGATATTCGGCCCCGCCCCATCCTATGTCGCCAGCATATGCACGACCGAAGAAGCACTGGCCGCTTCGAAGGCTGATCAATCCGCCACGCCGATGACCTCGACGCCGATAGTCGGCGCTGGTCTGCAACGGCCACTGCCCCTGTCGATCCGACTGCCGTCACCTTCCGCAACCGGCACGCTTCGGTCGCCCTTCAACTCCTGAGGCGCCACGCAAGACATGTTCGACAATCCTGCTCTTCTCAAGGCGATCTTCGGCCGGCTTACGTTCGAGTCGCTGCCGCTGCACGAGCCCATCGTGGTCGCGACCTTCATTGTCGTCGCGCTGGGCGGCATCGCCCTCGTCGGCGCGCTGACCTATTTCAAGCTCTGGGGCTATCTGTGGCGCGAATGGTTCACCAGCGTCGACCACAAGCGCATCGGTGTGATGTACATGGTGCTCGGCATCGTCATGCTGCTGCGCGGCTTCAGCGACGCCATCATGATGCGACTCCAGCAGGCGATGGCCTTCGGCGGTTCGGAAGGCTATCTCAATTCGCATCATTATGACCAGATCTTCACCGCGCACGGCGTCATCATGATCTTCTTCGTGGCGATGCCGCTGGTGACGGGCCTGATGAATTTCGTCGTCCCGCTGCAGATCGGCGCGCGCGACGTGTCGTTTCCGTTCCTCAACAATTTCAGCTTCTGGATGACGGTCGGCGGCGCGGTCATCGTCATGATGTCGCTGTTCGTCGGCGAATTCGCGCGCACCGGCTGGCTCGCCTACCCGCCGCTGTCGGGTATCGGCTACAGTCCCGATGTCGGTGTCGATTATTATATCTGGGCGCTGCAAGTGGCGGGCGTCGGCACGCTGCTGTCGGGCGTGAACCTGGTCTGCACCATCGTCAAGATGCGCGCGCCTGGCATGACCATGATGAGAATGCCGATCTTCACCTGGACCGCGCTCTGCACAAATGTGCTCATCGTCGCCGCCTTCCCGGTGCTGACGGCGGTGCTGGCCCTGCTGGCTCTCGACCGCTATGTCGGCACCAACTTCTTCACGAACGACTTCGGCGGCAATCCGATGATGTACGTGAACCTGATCTGGATCTGGGGCCACCCCGAGGTCTACATCCTGATCCTGCCGGCCTTCGGCATATTTTCCGAAGTGACCTCGGCCTTCTGCGGCAAGCGGCTCTTTGGCTACACCTCGATGGTCTACGCAACCATCGTCATCACCATCCTGTCCTATCTCGTCTGGCTGCATCACTTTTTCACCATGGGGTCGGGAGCGAGCGTCAACTCGTTCTTCGGCATCACCACGATGATCATTTCGATCCCGACAGGCGCCAAGATATTCAACTGGCTGTTCACCATGTACCGCGGCCGCATCCGCTTCGAACTGCCGATGATGTGGACAGTCGCCTTCATGCTGACCTTCACCGTCGGCGGCATGACCGGCGTGCTGCTCGCGGTTCCGCCGGCCGACTTCGTGCTCCACAACAGCCTGTTCCTGGTCGCGCATTTTCACAACGTCATCATCGGCGGCGTGCTGTTCGGCCTGTTTGCCGGTATCAGCTACTGGTTCCCCAAGGCATTCGGCTTCCGGCTCGATCCGTTCTGGGGAAAGATGTCCTTCTGGTTCTGGGTGGTCGGCTTCTGGTTCGCCTTCATGCCGCTGTACATCCTCGGCCTGATGGGCGTAACGCGCCGGCTACGCACCTTCGAGGATCCCTCGCTGCAGATCTGGTTCATCATCGCCGCTTTTGGCGCCTTCCTGATCCTCCTTGGTATCCTGTCCTTCCTCATCCAGATCTTCGTCAGCGTGCGCCGGCGCGAGCAGCTTCGCGACGACACCGGTGATCCGTGGGACGGGCGTACACTCGAATGGGCAACCTCGTCGCCGCCCCCGGCCTACAATTTCGCCTTTACGCCGGTCGTCCACGATCTCGACACCTGGGCGGACATGAAGAATCGCGGTTACCAGCGTCCGTTGACGGGCTTCCACGACATCCACATGCCGCGCAACACCGGAGCCGGCGTCATTCTGGCTGGGTTGAGCGTGGTGCTTGCCGTGGCGCTCATCTGGTACATCTGGTGGCTGGCGATCGTGAGCTTCGTTGCTCTGATCGGCTACGCCATCGCGCATACCTTCAATTACGACCGGGACTTCCACATTCCGTCCAGCGACGTCACCCGCGTCGAGGACGAGCGGACACGCCTGCTCGCAGCCACCAGCCAGGCGGGATGAGCACCATGGCACACGCCGACACCGTGATCGACGACACGATCTTCCACCTGGAAGACGACCACGGCCATGCCGAGAGCGGCAGCAGCACCATGCTCGGCTTCTGGATCTACCTGATGAGCGACTGCCTCATCTTTGCGATGCTGTTTGCAGTCTACGGCGTGCTCGGTGGCAACTACGCCGCCGGGCCCGCGCCGAAGGACCTGTTCGATCTTCCGCTGGTCGCGCTCAACACCACCATGCTGCTCCTGTCCTCCATCACCTACGGCTTCGCGATGCTGGAGATGGCGAAAGGACGAGTGAGGCCGATGCAGGTGTGGCTGGTGATCACCGGCCTGTTCGGCCTCGCCTTTCTCGGCATCGAACTCTACGAATTCGCCCATTTCATCCACGAGGGGGCGACGCCGCAGCGCAGCGGCTTTCTTTCGTCGTTCTTCACGCTGGTCGGAACGCACGGCCTGCACGTCACCTTCGGCCTGGTCTGGCTGGTGGTGCTGATGGTGCAGGTCTCCAGGCATGGGCTGATCGCCGCGAACCAGCGGCGCCTGATGTGCCTGAGCATGTTCTGGCACTTCCTCGACGTCATCTGGATCGGCGTCTTCACCTTCGTTTATCTGATGGGAATGTTGCGATGAGCGCCGGGCACCAAACAGACACCAGCAACCACAGCCACGCGCATCACGGCGTCAATCACGGCTCGCTGGCCGGCTATCTGACAGGCTTCGGCCTGTCCGTCGTGCTGACCGCCGTTCCCTTCTGGCTGGTCATGACCAACGCGCTCGGCAATCAGATGGCGTCGGCGATTGCCATCATGGCCTTCGCCGTCGTGCAAATCATCGTCCACATGGTGTTCTTCCTGCATATGAACACCAGGTCGGAGAGCGGCTGGACCATGATGGCGCTGATCTTCACCCTCATCCTGGTGATGATCGCGCTGACGGGCTCGCTCTGGGTCATGTACCATCTGAACGTCAACATGATGCCCGGCCATGACATGAGTCAGATACCCTGAGAGAGGGACCTGGCTTTGGACGAACAGGCGCGGACGACACCGCATCCGACTACAGGCGACGGCCAAAGGGTTACGCGTTCGAGATGGACGCTCTTGATGCTTTGCCTTTGCGGAGCCATCGGCATCGCAGGGTTCTCGGCGCTCGGTATCTGGCAGCTGGAGCGCCGCGTCTGGAAGCTCGACCTGATCGAGCGTGTCGACCAGCGTCTCAAGGCAGTACCCGTGGCCGCCCCGGCGCCTTCGGCCTGGCCAGCGATCAACGCCAGGGATGACGAGTATCGCCGCCTCGTCGTCACGGGCCGGTTTCTCGGTGATCGCGAGACCCTGGTCCAGGCGGTCACCGATCTCGGCGGTGGCTTCTGGGTAATGGCGCCGTTCCGAGCGGATGATGGCTTCACGATTCTGGTGAACAGGGGCTTCGTGCCAACGGACAAGCGCGATCCGGCAACCCGCCTCGCAGGCAAGCCCTCGGGCGATCATACCGGAATTCACGGCCTGTTGCGCATCAGCGAACCGAAAGGCGGCTTCCTGCGCACCAACGATCCGGCTGCCAACCGCTGGTATTCGCGCGATGTACAGGCGATCGCCGCCAAGCAAGGCGTCGGGCAGGTCGCTCCTTATTTCATCGATCCCGATGCCACGCCCAATCCGGGAGGGTGGCCGGTCGGCGGCCTGGCGGTCGTTTCGTTCCACAATAACCATCTGGTCTATGCCCTGACATGGTTCGGGCTGGCCTTGATGGTGCTGGGCGCGGTCGCCTGTCTGTTGCGGCAGGCTGTGAAAGACAGGCCCGGCGGGGGCTGACCGCTGGCCGAGGCAAGGCCGAAATTACGCACGGAAGCGCTCATGCCGGCGCGGAGGATGGCGTTATCGCTCTGCTCGTGCCGGCTGGTCATTTCCGACGCGCATCAATAGGTTTCCCTTCAAACCCTCATCCATGAGCGCGCAGGGCAGGCTTCCCAGCCGTCTCGGGCTGGAGCACCTAGCTAAAACCGCTGGCGAAACGCGACCGATTTGCGTATCACTCCGCCGCCATTGGAGCCCTATCGATGTTTGAGACCCTGCAGTCCGCCCCCGCCGACAAGATCCTCGCTCTGATCGGCCTTTATCGCGCCGACCCGCGCCCCGACAAAGTCGACCTCGGCGTCGGCGTCTACAAGGATCGCGACGGCAAGACGCCGGTTATGCGCGCCGTGCGCGAGGCGGAAAAGCGCCTGCTGCAGGCCCAGGACACCAAGACCTATCTCGGCCTTGCCGGCGATACCGGCTTCAACACGGTGATGGCCAAGCTCGCCTTCGGTCCGGGCGCCGACATGACGCGCATCCGCGCCGCACAGGCGCCCGGCGGCTCGGGCGCGCTGCGGCTGGTGGCGGAATTGCTGAAGCGGACGCGTTCGGACGCAACCATCTGGCTGTCGGACCCGACCTGGCCGAACCACATGCCGGTGATGCGCGCCGCCGGCCTGCAGATCCGTGAATACCCGTATTTCGACGCCGCGTCGGGTGCTGTTCGCTTCGACGACATGCTGGCGGCCCTGCGGACCGCAAAGAGCGGCGACGTCGTGCTGCTGCATGGCTGCTGCCACAACCCAACCGGCGCCAATCTGGATGCCGCACAGTGGGCAGCCGTTACCGATCTGGTCGTCGAGCGCGCGCTGCTGCCGTTCGTCGACATCGCTTATCAGGGCTTTGGCGATGGCCTTGAGGCCGACGCCCTCGGCTTGCGCCTGCTGGCGGCGAAAGTTCCGGAAATGGTCGTCGCGTCGAGCTGCTCGAAGAATTTCGCCGTCTACCGCGACCGCGTCGGCGCAGCAATGATCCTGGCCAAGGACGGCGCACAGGCAGATGTGGCGATGAGCCAGATGCTGTCGGCGGCGCGCGCCATGTATTCGATGCCGCCGGACCACGGGGCAGCAGCCGTACGCATCGTGCTGGAGGACGCCGCCTTGCGTGCAGACTGGGAAGCCGAACTTGAAGAGATGCGGCTGCGCATGCTGAGACTCCGTGTCCAGTTCTCCGAAGCCCTGCGCCGGCAATCCAATTCCGACCGCTTCGATTTCGTCGCCAGCCATCGCGGCATGTTCTCCCGCCTTGGCCTCACCGAAGCGCAAGTCGAACGGCTGCGCGCCGAGCACGGCGTCTACATGGTCGGCGACAGCCGCATCAATGTCGCCGGCCTGCCCGAGGACGGCATGGACGACCTCGCCAAAGCGATCGTCTCGGTGCTCGACTGACGTGGCTCGCCTGTGGACAAGGCACTCTCGCCGGCTGACAGCGTTGGCCGCGCGGCCGGCCGCGCGATAGCATCAGCCCTATGACGCCATCGAAAGACATTTCGCGCCTGATCGAGATCATGGCGGCGCTGCGGGCGCCGAAGACCGGCTGTCCCTGGGATATCGAACAGGATTTCTCGACCATCGCGCCCTACACGATCGAAGAGGCCTATGAGGTCGCGGATGCCATCGCGCGCGGCGACCTCGACGATCTGCGCGACGAACTCGGCGATCTGCTGCTGCAGGTCGTCTACCACGCGCAAATGGCCGAGGAGGCCGGCGAGTTTGCCTTCCCCGATGTGGTGCAAGCCATCACGACGAAAATGATCCGACGCCATCCGCATGTCTTCGGCGACGAAAAGGCCCGCAGCGCCGGCATGGCCAAGGGCATGTGGGAAAAGATCAAGGCAGAAGAGAAGGCAGAGAAACGAAGCGCCCGCCTCGCGCGCGGTCTCGATCCCGAAGACAATGGCAAGGGGTTTCTGGATAGCGTGCCGGTCGCCCTGCCCGCGCTGACCCGGGCGCTGAAACTTCAGGAGAAGGCCGCCCGCGTCGGCTTCGACTGGAGCGAGGCAGCACCCATCCTCGACAAGATCGAGGAAGAGATCGGCGAATTGCGCGAGGCGCTGGCCAAGGGCGACACCGCCTCGATCAAGGACGAGTTCGGCGACATGCTGTTTGCCGTCGTCAATCTCGGTCGCCACCTCAAGCTCGATTCGGAAGCAGCGCTGAGCGGCACCAACGAGAAATTCCGCTCACGTTTCCATTATGTCGAGCAGGCTTTGGAGAAAGCCGGCAACACGCTGGACAAGGCTGATCTGGCCGAGATGGAAGCGCTCTGGCAGGAAGCAAAGACCGCGAAGTAGTCTCTCTTTTCGGGCAACTCCCGACGGAAACCGCTATACACTTTTCCTGGAACTGCTCCGGATTATCCGTTGTTTTTACGACGCAATCTGTTTTCGATCTCTTCGCGCGCGCTTTGCGTGGCCTTCAGCGAGATGGTGGCGCTGCCGTCGTCATTGTCGCTTCGCGAAACCACATCGCCATTGCGGTAAAGCCAGTCGACAAGGCCGAACTGTGCCGGCTCGATCGTCACGGTGAGGTCTTCGAGTTCGCCCGCCATCCGCGTTTCGATGATCGCCTTCAGCGCATCGATGCCCTCGCCGGTCACCGCCGACACCGCAATCGGCGGCGCCTTGTTGGCATCGGCGCCGTCTGCAAGCAGCCGGGTCCGGTTGCCTTCGTCGAGCCGGTCGATCTTGTTCCACACTTCGATCACCCGCTTGGCATCACCAGCGTCAACGCCAAGATCTGCAAGGATACGCTCGACATCCTCGGCCTGGGCGGCCGTGTCCGGATCGGAAATGTCGCGCAGATGAAGCACGAGGTCGGCCTCGACCACCTCTTCCAGGGTGGCGCGGAAAGCCGCGATCAGATGTGTCGGCAGGTCCGAAATGAAGCCGACCGTGTCGGAGAGGATGATCGGCGTGCCATGTGGCAGGCGCACGCGGCGCAGCGTCGGGTCGAGCGTGGCGAACAGCATGTCCTGTGCCAGCACATCCGCCCCGGTCAGCCGGTTGAACAGCGTCGACTTGCCGGCATTGGTGTAGCCGACGATCGCCACCACCGGGAACGGCACCTTCCTGCGCTTGGCGCGGTGCAGGTCGCGCGTGCGCCGCACCGTTTCCAGCTCCTGCTTCAGCTTGATGATCTTTTCCTGCAACTGCCGCCGGTCGGATTCGATCTGTGTTTCGCCGGGGCCCCCAAGGAATCCGGCGCCGCCGCGCTGACGCTCCAGATGGGTCCAGCTACGCACGAGGCGGCCCTTCTGGTAGTTGAGATGGGCGAGCTCGACCTGCAGCGTGCCTTCCTTGGTGCGTGCACGCTCGCCGAATATCTCGAGGATCAGCCCGGTGCGGTCCAGCACCTTGGCGTTCAGCTCTTTCTCGAGATTGCGTTGCTGCACAGGGGTCAGCGGATGGTCGACGACGACCACTTCCGCATGTCCCTCTTTGACGATTTCCGCGAACTCGGCGACCTTGCCGCTGCCGAGCAGCGTCGCCGGGCGCGGATCGTTGACGGTCACCACCGCGGTGTGAATCAGATCAAGGTTGATGGCGCGGGCAAGGCCAACGGCCTCGTCGTGACGCGCATCAGCCGAACGCATCAGCCGCGGGCGGTTGGTCTCGTCGTCGTTGCGCTGGTGGCGGGTAAGGACGGGCACAATGACCACGGCCCGGGTCGGGCCCTTGGCCTCAGTCCTGGGGTGATGCGCTGGTTTCCCGCGAACGGTGGCGTCCGCGTCTTTCTCACGTGCCAATCAGGCGCCCTGGCTTTCCTCGCCATCGAACATCTGAACCGGCTGGCTCGGCATGATCGTGGAAATGGCGTGCTTGTAGACGAGCTGGGAGTGACCATCGCGGCGCAGCAGGACACAGAAATTGTCGAACGAAGTGACCACGCCGGTCAGCTTCACGCCGTTGATGAGGAAGATGGTGAGCGGGTTCTTGCTCTTGCGAACTGAATTCAGGAACAGGTCCTGAAGGTTTTGCGATCGTTCCGCCATTGTTCTTGTCTTTCGCCGATCCCCTTCGGTTTGCAAGCCAATGCGCCAAATTAACGGGCGCATGTCAAGCTCGCAAACACCGTCTTGTCGTCAGTAACGACAAGCAGAACGAGATATATTGATGTTCATTCCACCTGTGCGGTTATCAGGCTGGACTTTTTTCCGCAATGTCAAAAAAGGCTTGCCGCAACGAAAGTGTTATTGAGCCGGGGTGCCCATTGGCGACCGTGTCGCCATCGATGGTCACCACCGGCATGGCGATCGTCGTTGCGGAACTGATGAACGCCTCGCGTGCCGTCTTGGCCTCGGCGACGGAAAAGCCGCGCTCCTCGATCTTCAGGCCAAGCTTGGCCGCCACTTCGAACATGGTCGTGCGGGTGATGCCGCGCAGGATGCCATGCTCGGCCGGCCTGGTGACCAGAACGCCGTCCCTGGTGACGATCCAGGCGTTGGACGAGCCGCCTTCCTTGACGTTACCTTCGGTGTCGACGAACCAGGCTTCCTGCGCACCGGCTTCCTTTGCCTTCTGCTTGGCCAAGACATTGGGCAGCAGCCCGACAGTCTTGATGTCGACCCTGTCCCAGCGGTTCTCCGGCACGGTGATGACGGCGATGCCTGTCTCGGCTCGCTTTGCACCAGCGGCAGGATCGGCCTTCCTGGCGGTTACCACCAGCGAAGGCTTGGTGTCGGCGGAAGGGAAGACGAAGTCGCGGCTGGCCACGCCGCGCGTCACCTGCACGTAGACCAGGCCATTGGCGACGTGGTTGCGATTGACCACCTCACGCAGAATGAGCGGCAGCACGTGAGAGGTGACCGGCCAGGCGATCGACAATTCGGTCAGCGAACGGTTCAGCCGGGCCAGGTGGCGCGGCATGTCGACGATGAAGCCACGCGCCACTTCGCAGACCTCATAGACACCGTCGGCAAACTGATAGCCGCGATCCTCGATATGCACGGCAGCGTCGGCGTGCGTGACATAGCGCCCGTTGACATAGGCAATGCGCGGCATTGGCGACCCCTCAGAAATTCTCGGGCTTTCTTATGCGATTCCACCGCGGGCGTAACCGGCAAATGGTTGGACCACGCGCGGCTGGTCGGACGTCGCGCTTAGACGCCCAGGGACTTCAGCTTGCGATGCAGAGCGGAGCGCTCCATGCCGATGAACTCGGCGGTTTTCGAGATGTTGCCGCCGAACCGGTTGATCTGGGCGATCAGGTAATCCTTCTCGAACTGCTCACGCGCTTCGCGGAGCGGCAGCGCCATGATGTGTTGGTCGGATTGATTCGGGGTGCGCGGCATGACATCGCCGATCTCGGCCGGCAACAGATCAGCGGTGATCGGCGCATCGACGTCGTCGCCGCGCGCCAGGATCATCAGGCGCTCGACATTATTGCGCAGCTGGCGAACGTTGCCCGGCCAGTTGTGCGCCTGCAGCACGGCCAGCGCGTCGTCGCCGATGCGGCGCGGCTTGATGCCGGCCTGGCGGGCGATCTGCTTCATGAAATTGTCGACGAGGTAGGGAATATCCTCGCGCCGCTCGGCCAATCCCGGCACGATGACCGGAACCACCGCGAGGCGATGGTAAAGATCCTCGCGGAAACGCCCGTCGGCGATCATCGCTTCGAGGTTCTGCGACGTGGAAGAGATGATGCGGACATCGACCTTGACCCGCTTGGTTCCCCCTACCCGCTCGAACTGCTGCTCGACCAGCACGCGCAGGATCTTGTTCTGCGTCTCGCGCGGCATGTCGGCCACCTCGTCGATGTAGAGGATGCCGCGATGGGCCTCCTCGAGCGCGCCGACCTTGCGCTCGACGCCATTCGATTCGGTGCCGAACAGTTCGATCTCCATACGCTCGGGCGTGATGTTGGCGGCGCTCAGCGTCACGAAAGGCGCGCCCTTGCGCGCCGACAGCGTGTGGATGGCGCGCGCGGCCAGTTCCTTGCCCGAGCCAGACGGGCCGATGATCATCACGCGGCTGTTGGTCGGCGCGACGCGTTCGATGGTCTGACGCAACTGGCTCATCGCCGACGACATGCCGATCAGATCGAAGGTTTCACCGCTGCGCAGCTTGAGGTCGGAAACCTCGCGCCGCAATTTCGAGGTCTCGAGCGCACGTTCGGCAATAAGGATCAGCCTGTCGGCCTTGAACG
Organism: Mesorhizobium sp. M7A.F.Ca.US.007.01.2.1; assembly: GCF_003998165.1. Lineage (NCBI taxonomy): Bacteria > Pseudomonadati > Pseudomonadota > Alphaproteobacteria > Hyphomicrobiales > Phyllobacteriaceae > Mesorhizobium > Mesorhizobium sp. M7A.F.Ca.US.007.01.2.1. The sequence continues at coordinate 38,993 of NZ_RZQP01000020.1, forward strand.
GTTTTTCGATGAAGTCATAGGCGCCGCGACGGATGGCGGAGACCGCCGTTTCGATGTTGCCGTGGCCGGAAATCATCACCACCGGCAAGGTCGGATGCATCGTCTTGATCTCGTCGAGCAGCGCCAGCCCGTCGAGACGCGAGCCCTGCAGCCAGATGTCGAGGAAAATCAGCCGCGGCGCGCGATCAGCTATAGCAGCGAGCGCGCTGTCGGCATCGAATGCCGTGCGGGTTTCGTGACCTTCGTCGCTCAGTATGCCCGCGACGAGTTCACGGATGTCTTCCTCGTCATCGACGATGAGAATATCAGACGCCATTACCGACCTTTTCAGTTTCTCTTTCGTTTTCCGCCCTGCTTTCGCCGCGCGGAGCCGTTGCGGCCGCAGGCGGCAGGATGATGCTGATCATCGCGCCGCGCCCATCGTGGAAGTCCGCAGGAGCATCGTGTAGTTCCAGCCTGCCACCATGGTCCTCCACGATCTTCTTGACGATAGCGAGGCCAAGTCCGGTGCCCTTCTCGCGTGTGGTCATGTAGGGCTCGAGCAGCCGTTGGCGATTCTCGCGCGGCAGGCCTTTGCCATTGTCGATGACGTCGATTCGAATCACACCATTCTGGCGCCCGGCCTGAATCCGGATTATGCCGTGCGAACCATCCTTCTGTTCCAATCCGTCGATTGCCTCGGCGGCGTTCTTGATCACATTGCCGAAAGCCTGCGCCATCAGCCGGCTGTCGAACGTGCCCTTCAGCGGCTCGCTGCCGAAGATCCGCTCGAAGGTGATGTCGGCGCGGCTGACCTCGACCAGGAACGAGGCCTCGCGCAGCGATTCGCGCAGATCTATGGCCTTCATCTCGGGCTTCGGCATGCGCGCGAACGCCGAGAATTCGTCGACCATACGGCCGATATCCTCGACCTGACGAATGATGGTGTCGGTGCACTGGTCGAAAACCTCGCGGTCCTCGGTAATCACCTTGCCATAGCGGCGCTTGATGCGTTCGGCCGAGAGCTGGATCGGCGTCAGCGGGTTCTTGATCTCGTGGGCGATACGCCGCGCCACATCCGCCCAAGCCGACGAGCGCTGCGCCTGGACCAGGTCGGTGATGTCGTCAACCGTCACGACATAGGACTTTTCCTCCGAGCCGTCATCGCCGGCCTCGATGGTGATCTGAACGTTGAAGGTCCGCTCGGCGCCGGCGCGGTAGAAGGTCACCTGCTCGCGATAGACGGGTTTGCCGGACTTGCGGCCGATTTCGAAGACGCGGCCGACATGCGGCAGCACGGCGGAAAGGTTCTGCCCAAGGGCTGCGCTGGCGGATATGGCCAGCATCGCTTCGGCCGAGCGGTTGACGATGGTGACGATGCCGTAGGGATCGACGCCGATGACGCCGGCGGTAACGCCGGCAAGCACGGCTTCGGAGAAGCGTCGCCTCTCGTCGATCAGGTCCTTGGCCGACAGGATCTCGTTGCGCTGCGATTTCAGTTCGAGAAGCATTTTGTTGAACGTATCGCCGAGCGAGGCGACATCGCCGTCCGAGGGCCTGACCGGAACCGCGACGTCGAGATTGCCGGTCGCCACTTCGTCGGCGGCGCCGATGAGCTGGCGAATGGGCCGCACCAGACGGTCGGCGACCGCAATGCCGGTCCAGATCGCGGACAGGATGATGATGAGGGTGAGCGAAAGATAGGGCAGCGCGAAGGCCACCTGCGAGGTGCGGCGGTTGTCTTCCAGCCCCCGATATTCGTCGGTGTTGGACCTGACGATCTGCCGCGCCTTGATGACCTCCGGATCGACGAGGCGAATGGTATAGAGATAGAGCCCTTCGATCTCGCGCAGCTTGACGATGGCGCCCATGATGTTGCGCGTTTTCGGCTCGATCAGCACCGGCTTGCCGTCGGCAGCGCTGGCCACGGCGCCTTCCGGCGGCTCAGGCATGGCAAAATCCGTGTCGGTCTTGGCGCTCATGACGAAAGAGCCGTCAGGTTTGATCAGCGCCGCATGAGCCAGCGAACGGCCCACGGCTTCCTTGTTCATCAGGTCGAGAAAGCCGGTACGATCAAGGCCGTAGAGTGTGCGTGACGCATCGAGATCATAGGCCATGGACAGTGTCGTACCCTGCAGGTTGCGGGCATTTTCCTGAACATAGGCGTCGGCGATCGACAGCGACGAATTGACGATCGTCTTGGTGCGGATCTCGAACCAGCGGTCGAGGCCGATGTCGAGCGTGATCGACGCGATGATGGCCACCATGATGGCCGGAATGGCGGCAACCAGGGCGAACATGGCGACAATGCGCACATGCAGCCGCGAAGCGGCCTTGCCATGCCGGCGCGCCATCAGGATGCGGTGCACCTCACGCCCGACCAGCGCGATAAGAATCAGGACGAAAGCCGCGTTGAGGGCAATCAACGCCAGCGTCGTCGACTCGTTCGGTGTGATCGGCGTGGCGCCAACGAGGATGGTGAACGAGATCGCCGCCGTCATCAGCGCGCCGACGACCGCGATCACGCCTGGCAGCGCAAGCAGCCGGCGCCCGTCACGAGCGCCGGGTTCGCTGAAAAGCGGTTGGTTTGTTGTCGGTGCCTGCGGGGCCATGTCGCCGTCTAGTGCCATGATTGCGTCGGATGTATGCAACGCATTGTGGCGATTATGCAACAAGTGTGACCGAGACGGAAATCTTTCGCGAGCCGATCCCCTGAAAAGAGCGCGGGTTCAGATCAAAGGCTCAGCCCTGGCGCGACGATTTGTAGACGTTGACGCCAAGTTCGCGGATCTTCTTGCGCAGCGTGTTGCGGTTCAAGCCAAGCAGGTCCGCGGCCTTGATCTGGTTGCCGCGGGTTGCCGTCATCGAGGCCAGGACGAGTGGAAACTCGACCTCGGACAGGATGCGTTGATAAAGCCCGGCAGGTGGCAAATCGCCGGCAAACGAGGCGAAATAGCGTTGCAGGAAGTGCTCGACCGCCTGGCCGATCGACAAATCGTCGGGAATGAGATTGCCGCCACCCGGCACCACGGGACGTTCGCCGGTCTTGAGCTCGGCCTCGATGATCTCGGCGGAAATCTCGTCCTGCGAATAGAGCGCGGCGAGCCTGCGAACCAGGTTTTCCAGTTCGCGCACATTGCCCGGCCACGGATAGCGCTTCATCAACTCGATGCCGCCGGAAGAAATGCGCTTGGTCTGCAGGCCTTCCATTTCGCCGAGCTTGAAGAAGTGGCGGACAAGGTCGGGCACATCCTCGGAGCGCTCACGCAGCGCGGGCAGCCGGAGCGGCACCACGTTGAGGCGATAGAACAGATCCTCGCGAAAAAGCCCCTGGTTGATCAGGGTGCGCAGATCCTTGTTGGTGGCGGCGACGATGCGCACGTCGGTCTTGATCGGCGTGCGTCCGCCAACCGTCGTGTATTCGCCCTGCTGGAGCACGCGCAGCAGGCGGGTCTGCGCCTCCATCGGCATGTCGCCGATTTCATCGAGGAACAGCGTGCCGCCTTCAGCCTGCTCGAAGCGTCCGGTCGAGCGATTCTGCGCGCCGGTGAAGGCGCCCTTCTCGTGACCGAACAGTTCCGATTCGATCAGGTCGCGCGGGATCGCCGCCATGTTGATGGCGACGAACGGGCCGCCACGGCGGCGGCCATATTCATGCAGTGCGCGCGCCACCAGTTCCTTGCCGGTGCCGGATTCGCCCGAGATCATCACCGTCAGGTCGGTCTGCATCATGCGCGCCAGCATGCGGTAGATGTCCTGCATGGCGGCCGAACGGCCGACCAGCGGCATTGCATCAGGCTGCTCTTCCGGCCGCGCATCGATCTTCGGCCGTCGCGGCTCGGAAAGCGCCCGGTTGACGATGTTGAGCAGTTCGGTCAGGTCGAACGGCTTGGGCAGATACTCATAGGCGCCGGTTTCAGACGCGCGGATCGCCGTCATGAAGGTGTTCTGGGCGCTCATGACGATGACCGGCAGTTCCGGCCTCGCCTTCTTGATGCGCGGCAGCATGTCGAAGGCGTTTTCGTCCGGCATCACCACATCGGTGATGACCAGATCGCCCTCGCCCGCCGCCACCCAGCGCCACAAAGTCGAAGCATTGGAGGTGACGCGCACCTCGTGGCCGACGCGCGAAAGCGCCTGGTTGAGGACAGTGCGGATCGCCGCATCGTCGTCGGCGACGAGAATATTGCCGCGAACGGTCATTTGCGGTCTCCTTCACCGTCTTCATCGGCGCCGTATGGCGCTTCTTTCCAGGCCGGCATCAGGATGCGGAATGTGGTCCCGCGCGGCGTCGATTCGCATTCGATGATGCCGCCATGTTCGCCGACGATTTTGGCGACCAGCGCCAGCCCCAGCCCCGAGCCGTTCGGCTTGGTGGTGATGAACGGGTCGAACAGGATCGGCAGGATATCTTCCGAGACGCCGGAGCCATTGTCGCGCACGCAAAACTCCAGCGGCAGCGACACGCGGTCCTGCGTGCCCGGAACGGAAACACGGATGCCTGGCCGGAAGGCGGTCGACAGCACGATCTCGCCCTGCGGGTCACTGCCGATCGCCTCGGCGGCGTTCTTGACCAGGTTGAGGAACACCTGGATCAACTGGTCGCGGTTGGCAAACACCGGAGGCAACGAAGGATCATAGTCCTCCAATATCTTGATTCTCTTGGCAAAACCGTTCTTGGCAATGGCCTTGACATGGTCGAGCACGACATGGATGTTGACGGGGTAGCGGTCGATCGGCCGCTCGTCGGAAAACACCTCCATGCGATCGACCAGCGACACGATGCGGTCGGTCTCGTCGGTGATCAGCCGCGTCAGCGCACGGTCTTCGTCGGAAGCCGACAGTTCCAGCAACTGGGCAGCGCCGCGGATGCCGGAGAGCGGGTTCTTGATCTCATGGGCAAGCATCGCCGCCAGGCCGGTGACCGAGCGCGCCGCACCGCGATGCGTCATCTGCCGGTCGATCTTGTCGGCCATCGACCGTTCCTGGAACATAACCACCACCGAGCCCGGAAATTCCGGTACCGGCGCGACATAGAGATCGACGACCTTCTCGATGCCGAGACGCGGCGACGACACGTCGACCCGATACTCGTTGACCGGTGCCAGGCGCTCACGCACCTGGTCGACCAGCGTCAGCAGCGGGCTGCCGAAGGGAATGAGTTTTGACAGCGTGTTGCGGGCGAGCATGGTCGCGCTTGAACGAAAGAAGTCTTCCGCGTCGGCGTTGGCGAAGGTAATGAAGCCTTCCTCGCTGATCATGATCACCGGGCGGCGGATGGTGTTGAGCACGATCTGGGCGGCATCCGCCATTTCAGCGCCTTGGCCGGCGGCGGCGTTCATGCGGCACTCCGCAGGGTCAAAGGTTGCGGATCGCGCGAAAACACATCGCGCAGCAAGGCAATGACGCGCGCGGGCTCGAATGCGGTCAGTACGGCCTTTCGGCTGTCGTCGGCGACGCCGCCTGCATGCCGATCAAGATACCAGCCAAGATGCTTGCGCGCCTGGCGCAGGCCGCTTTCGGCGCCGTAGAGCGCCAGCATATCCTCATAGTGGGCCACGATGTAGTCGGCGAGCGCCGTCGGGTTCTGTGGAATATTTGGCGTCGCTTCGCCTGTCGCTGCGGCCGCAATGCCACCTGCGATCCAAGGCGCGCCATAATGGGCACGGCCAATCATCACGGCGTCGGCACCCGATTGATCGAGAATGTCGGCCGCTTCCGCCGGCGAAGAGACGTCACCATTGGCGACGACCGGGATGGACACGGCTTCCTTGACGCGGGCGATGGCACGCCAGTCGGCCTTGCCCTGATAGAACTGGCAGCGCGTTCGGCCGTGCACGGTCACCATACTGACACCGGCCTGCTCGGCGCGGCGCGCCAGCATCGGCGCGTTGAGCGCGCCTTCGTCCCAGCCAAGCCGCATCTTGACCGTCACTGGCACCTCGACCGCGCCGACAACGGCGTCGATCAGCGACAGTGCGTGGTCGAGATCCAGCATCAATGCCGAGCCGGCATAACCGCCGGTGACCTTCTTGGCCGGGCATCCCATGTTGATGTCGATAATGTCGGCGCCCTCGCCGGCGGCGATTCTGGCACCTTCGGCCATGTGCATCGCCTCACGGCCGGCCAGCTGAACCATATGGACGGGCAGGCCGGAGTGGCGTATGCGCAGGTTGAAACCGGCCCTGCCCTTGGCGAGCTCGCCGCTGGCAACCATTTCGGACACGACCAGGCCCGCGCCATGCGCGTGGGCACGCTGCCGGAACGGCTCGTCCGTAATGCCCGACATCGGCGCGAGGAACACGCGATTGCGGAGTTTCACGCCGCCGACGTTAAGCGGCGCGGCCAATTTGGTCAAATTAACCATGCACAAAAACCAAGCATCTTCATTCGTTGCACATTCTCTAGCCATATCGGCCGCAATGTGCAACGCGGAATGACGCCACATTAAGGCGCAATTGGGAAAATGCTGGTCTTCGGGATTGGGTGTGGCCAAAGCGCCGCGCGCCCCGTGGGACGCGCAAAGGACGCTTTGGGATTCATATTTGACGCACGATCTTTGCCGAAAACCGATTACACTTTTCGGGATCGTGCGCTAAGCCAATCTGCAATGACTGACGCAAGTGGAAATCACGTTTCGAGTGCGGATGGCAAGGTCGCGGTGGTAATCGTCGCGGCCGGCCGTGGTGCGCGCGCCGGACAGGCCAACGGACCGAAGCAATATCAACACATTGGCGGCTTTGCCGTCATCGCACACACGCTGGACATTTTTCTGGCCCACCCGCGGACCAGCGAGATCGTCGTCGCCATTCATGCCGACGACCATGAACTGTTCCGGCAGGCGGCGGGCACCAACGCCGAGCGCGTTAGCGCCGTTATCGGCGGGGCGACCAGGCAGGAATCCGTCCGGCTCGGCCTGCTTGCCCTTAGAGACCACGCGCCGGGGCAGGTTCTGATCCACGATGCCGTGCGTCCGTTTGTCGATGCGGACCTGATAGATCGCACCATCGCCGCCATCGGCGAGCGCGAGGGCGCATTGCCCGCTTTGCCCGTCGCCGACACGCTGAAGCGCGAATCGGCCTCCGGGGTGGTTGGCGAAACCGTTTCGCGCAGCGGTCTTCACGCGGCGCAAACGCCGCAGGGCTTTCCGTTCTGGCCCATCCTTGCCGCGCACGAGAAAGCCCATCATCTGGGAAAAATGGATTTTACCGACGATGCCGCGATCGCCGAATGGGCGCATATTCCGGTCAAGATCGTTCCGGGCTCGCCGGACAATGTCAAACTCACCTGGGCACGGGATATTGCCATGGCGGATCAGCGGCTTTCCGGCGAACGTGTGCGCTTTCCCGACATCCGAACCGGCAATGGCTACGACGTCCATGCTTTCGAGCGCGGCGACCATGTCACACTGTGTGGCGTCGCCATTGCTCATGACAAGAAACTGTCCGGCCATTCCGACGCCGATGTCGGTCTGCATGCTCTGACCGATGCGTTGCTGGCGACCTGCGGCGCCGGCGACATCGGTACGCATTTTCCGCCGTCCGACCCGCAGTGGAAAGGCGCTGCGTCGCGGATCTTCGTCGAGTATGCGGCAGGGCTGGTGCGCGAGCGCGGCGGCCGCATCGCCAATGCCGATATCACGTTGATCTGCGAAGCGCCGCGCGTCGGCCCGCACCGCGAGGCGATGACGGCAGCCCTGTCGCAGATGCTGGCAATTTCCGCGGATCGCATCTCGATCAAGGCGACAACCAACGAGAAGCTCGGCTTCGTCGGGCGCGAGGAAGGCATTGCGGCGATCGCCACTGCCAGCGTGGTGTTTCCCGGCGAGGTGCCGGAATGACCAACAGCGACCTGGCAAATGCCTTGCTTAAAGCCTGCCAGAAACGCGGCATCATGCTGGCAACGGCGGAAAGCTGCACCGGCGGCATGATCATCGCGGCACTCACCGACATCGCGGGCTCGTCCGCCGTGGTCGATCGCGGCTTCATCACCTATTCCAACGAAGCCAAGATGGACATGCTCGGCGTTTCCGCCGCCACGCTCGATGCGCATGGGGCGGTTTCGCGCGAGACTGCGACCGAAATGGCGACAGGCGCGCTTACCCGTTCGCGCGCCGGGCTGACCCTGGCGGTTACCGGGATCGCCGGGCCTGGCGGCGGTTCGGCGGAAAAACCGGTCGGCCTGGTCTGGTTCGGGGTTGCGCTGGACGGCCGACCGATTGTCGCCGAGCACCAACTCTTTGCAGACAAAGGCCGCGATTTCATCCGTCGCGAAACGGTCCGGCAAGCGCTGGAACTGGGCCTGCGAGCACTCGGATAGGATTATAAAACGTTGGGCGGGCGGACCCGAAAGCCGGATTTGCGGCTACGTTTTCGATTCCGGGCTGCTTTGCCCCAAGTGTGGCTCCGTCCCAGCCAGCAGCCGCTGAATGTTGGCACGATGGCGCATAACCACGTAGATGCTGCCCGCAATCACCAGCAACCGATAGGCCAACGGTTGCTCCAGGCCACAGATGAGGGCGATCGCGGTCAACGCCGCTACCATCGAACTCAGGGAAACTATCCGAGACGTAGCCAGCACAGCACCAAAAGCCGCCGCAGCCCCCACACCTACCGGCCAAGACAGAGCCAGCAACACGCCAAGCCCCGTCGCAGCGGATTTGCCACCTGTGAAATTCAACCAGATCGAACGGCCATGTCCCAACAACACGGCAATTCCGGCCAGGCAAACAGCCCAAGGCACCCAGGCTTGCAGGTCAAGCGGGGTCGATGGCGTAACCAACGGCAACGTGATGAACCAGGGATAGAACCAGCGGGCAAAGACGATCGCCGCAGCACCTTTCAGCACATCCACCAGCAACACCACCAACGCCGGCCATTTTCCCAAGACCCGCAAGACGTTCGTTGCCCCGGTGGATTTGGAGCCATGCTCCCGGATATCGATGCCCTTGAGCAGCTTCCCCGCCAGATAACCCGTGGGCATGGAACCGAAGAGATAGGCGATCGCCAGTCCAACGGTGCTCGCTATCCAGAAAAGCATGCGCAAGCCTCAAGACGGTTTTGTACCGTAGATGACGTCGGCGCGCTTCTCAAAGGCTTCGGCGAACATGCGGAAGGCACGATCGAACATGGTTCCCATGACCGCGCCCAGAATGCGGCTCTTGAACTCGTAGTCGATGAAGAAGCGGACGGCGCAACCGGCGCCGTCGGGTTCGAAACGCCAGACATTGCTCAAATATTTGAACGGCCCGTCGATGTACTTCACGTCGATGGTGTTCTCGTCGGGCTTCAGCAGTACCTGCGTCGTGAAGGTTTCGCGGATCGCCTTGTAGCCGATGCTCATGTCGGCAAGGAGAACGGTACGCCCGTCACGCTCCTTGCGCGAGCGAACCGTCAGCGCTTCGCAAAGCGGCAGGAATTGCGGATAGGATTCAACATCGGCGACCAAAGCGAACATCTGCTCGGGTGTATGGGATACGCGTCGGGTGGCTTCGAATTTTGGCATGAAACCGGCTGATTAAGCTGATTTCTTGAGAATCGCTTCCCGTGCCGCACGCAGCTTGGCGAAATCGTCGCCGGCGTGATGCGATGAACGCGTCAGCGGGCTGGACGCCACCAGCAGGAAACCCTTGGTCCGGCCGATCGTCTCAAAGGATTTGAACTCCTCCTGCGTAACAAAGCGGATCACCGGGTGGTGCTTCTTCGACGGCTGCAGATACTGGCCTATGGTCATGAAGTCGACATTGGCCGAACGCAGATCGTCCATCAACTGCAGGATTTCATTCCGTTCTTCGCCCAGCCCCACCATGATGCCGGACTTGGTGAAGATCGACGGATCAAGCTCCTTGACCCGCTGCAACAGCCGGATCGAATGGAAATAGCGGGCGCCCGGACGAACCGTCAGATAGTTCGACGGAACGGTTTCGAGATTGTGGTTGAAGACGTCGGGTTTGGCCGCCACGACGATCTCCAGCGCGCCGTCCTTGCGCAGGAAGTCGGGCGTCAGGATTTCGATCGTCGTCAGCGGCGTCGCCGCCCGGATGGCGCGGATGACCTCGGCGAAATGCTGCGCACCGCCATCGGCGAGATCGTCGCGGTCGACCGAGGTGATGACGACATGGGTAAGGCCCATCTGCTTGACCGCATGCGCGACGCGGGCCGGTTCATCCGGGTCAAGAGCGGTTGGAATGCCCGTGGCGACGTTGCAGAAGGCGCAGGCGCGGGTGCAGATCTCGCCCATGATCATGAAGGTGGCGTGCTTCTTTTCCCAGCACTCGCCGATGTTGGGGCATCCGGCTTCTTCGCAGACCGTCACCAGCTTGTGCGACTTCACGATCTCGCGCGTTTCGGCATAGCCCTTCGACGTCGGCGCCTTGACGCGGATCCAGTCGGGCTTGCGCAGGACATCCTGATCAGGCTTGTGCGCCTTTTCCGGATGCCGCAGGCGCGGTGCGTTGGCGATCGTATCGAGGACAGTGACCATCGGGAAACCTGGTTCATTGGCGAGCGCCAGTCAGGCGTTCGTTGTCATAACGTCATCTAGGACTTTTCGGCGCAAAGAAAAAGGCCGCTGCGGCGCATGCCGCAACAGCCTTTTTCGCATGGCAGCTCTTCAGGGATGTCAGCGGCGCACCAGGCGTCCCGCCCAGATCAGCAGGCAGGCACCGATAAAGCCGGTGATCAGATAGGCAATCCAGCCGACGCCGAACGGGCCAAAATTGAGAGCCTGCAGAATGGCGTTCAGTACGATCGCGCCGACGATGCCCATAACGATGTTCATGAAGATGCCGGTGTTGCTCTTCATGAACATTTCGGCGAACCAGCCTGCCAGGCCGCCGATGATGATGGCTGCTATCCAGCCGACGCCATTCAAATGCATATGCCTTCTCCTTGTGTGATGGATGAAAGTGCATCCGCAAACGATGTACCTTGCCGCCAGGTTCCATCTGTAGCAGCGCTTTCAATCTATCACGCGTTGAGCGCGCGGCCATAGGCGTCGAGCACGCTTTCCTTCATCATCTCCGACAGCGTCGGGTGCGGGAAGATGGTGTGCATCAGCTCTTCCTCGGTCGTCTCCAGGTTCATCGCCACGACGAAGCCCTGGATCAGTTCGGTCACTTCGGCGCCGACCATGTGGGCGCCGAGCAATTGACCGGTCTTCTTGTCGAAGATAGTCTTGATGAAGCCCTGATCCTCGCCGAGCGCGATCGCCTTGCCATTGGCGGCGAACTGGAAGCGCCCGACCCGGATATCCCAGCCCTCTGCCTTGGCCTTGGCTTCGGTCAGGCCAACCGAGGCGACCTGCGGATTGCAGTAGGTGCAGCCCGGAATCTTCAGCTTGTCGGTGGCATGTACGCCAGGAAAATCAGCGATCTTCTCGATGCACACGACACCCTCATGTTCGGCCTTGTGGGCGAGCATCGGCGGGCCGGCGACATCGCCGATGGCGTAGATGCCCGGCACATTGGTCTTGCCGTAACCATCGATGACGACGCAGCCGCGTTCGGTCTTCACGCCAAGCGCCTCGAGTCCGAGGCCCTCGATGTTGCCCTGCACGCCGACGGCCGAGATCATGCGGTCGGCGGTGATCTTCTCGACCTTGCCGTCTTTCATCTCGACATGCGCCGTGACCGAGTTCGTGCCCTTCTCGACCTTAGTCACCTTGGCTTCGAGGATGATCTTCATGCCTTGCTTCTCGAACTGCTTCTGCGCGAACTTCGAGACTTCGGCGTCCTCGACCGGCATCACCGCCGGCAGCAATTCGACCACCGTCACCTCGGCGCCCATGGTGCGGTAGAAGGAGGCGAATTCGATGCCGATGGCGCCCGACCCCATGACGAGCAACGACTTCGGCATCTCCTTCGGCACCATAGCCTCGAAATAGGTCCAGATCAGCTTTCCGTCCGGCTCGATGCCGGGCAGCGCGCGTGGCCGGGCGCCGGTCGCCAGGATGATGTGCTTGGCGGTATAGGTGCCCTCGCCCTTGACGCCTTTCGGCACCGGCGGCTGTGGCTCCATCGGCTTCTTGGCCGTCTTGGACACGACGATCTCGCCCGCCTTCGAAAGCTTGGCCTCGCCCCAGATGACGTCGACCTTGTTCTTCTTCATCAGGAAGGCAACGCCGCCATTGAGCCGCAGCGACACCTTGCGCGAGCGGTCAACGACGGCCGATGTGTCCACGCTGACCTTGCCGTCGAGCTTCAGCCCGTAATCCTTCAGGTGATCCGAATAGTGCATAATCTCGGCCGAGCGCAGCAGCGCCTTGGTCGGGATGCAGCCCCAGTTAAGGCAAATGCCGCCGAGATGCTCGCGCTCGACGATCGCCGTCTTGAAGCCGAGCTGCGCGGAACGCACCGCGGTGACATAGCCGCCGGGACCGGAGCCGATGATGATGACGTCATAGTTCTCAGCCACGGGTTTTCTCCTTCACAATTCCAGCATGACGCGCACGACTGGTGTCAGCGCCTCGCCGATGTTTCGCGTATTTTCGGCGTCAAGATGAACACCGTCGAGAGGTGTGGTTTGCGCCACGCTGCCGGCGTCGAAGAAGCCGCAGCCGGCCTCATCGGCGAGCGCGGCATATTGCGGTGCCAAAAACTTCGAGGCGTCGTCGCCGCCGGCAAACATTTCCTTGAATTCGGCATTTTCGGTGCGACTGACGACAGGCGGCGAAACAATCAGGATCTGCGGCGCCGGCCAGTCGAACGGATAGTCGTGACCGCGCACGATGTCGATCAGCCGCTGGATACCCTGCTTGGCCGCGACGGGATTGCCGTGGATCCACGGCTTCATGTCGTTGGCGCCGAGCATGATGACAATCAGGTCGATCGGCGCATGGGTTGTCAGCACCGTTGGCAGCAGCCTGGCGCCGTTGCGATCAGCACCGGCCAGGTGGTCGTCGAAGGCGGTGGTACGGCCATTGAGGCCTTCGGCGATAACTTCGACGCCACCATCGAGCCCGGCCTGCAGCACGCTTGGCCAGCGGTCTTCCAGCGCATGGCGGCCACCTTCGGCATTGTAGCCCCAGGTCAGCGAGTCGCCGTAACAAAGAACCGTCTTCATGCGCCCACCTGTGCGTCGATCAACCCACGCTTCACCCGCCATCCATGGGTTGTGACCGCCCGTTTCCGAGCAACCAGTCCGGTGGCGAATCCGGAAATGACGAAAATGAAGAGGCTGGTGAAGACTATCCGCACCGCCCTCTCGCTTCCCTAAACCAGCATGCCCATCGGGTTTTCGATCAGGCGCTTGAAGGCGACCAGCAGTTCGGCACCCAGCGCACCGTCCACGGCGCGGTGGTCGGTCGACAGCGTCACCGACATCACGGTGGCTATTCTGATCTCGCCGTTCTTGACCACTGCCCGCTC